>JAQVRQ010000071.1:5387-7112 GCA_028700975.1 Bacteroidales bacterium
TTTTCATTATATTACTATTTACTCCTCTTCTGTTAGATTTTTCAGGTACTCTGTGACAACAGCCATTGCTCTCTCTTTAAATTCTTCTGATACAATGACTTTTATGGCTCCGACTCCTCCGGGAGAGGTTCCAAATGGGAGGATGGTGCCAATAATTTCATTTTTTAGAAAAGAGCTGATTCCCTCGTTTTCCAGAAGGTTTTTAACCATTTCGGCCTGCCAGCCGGTGCCGGCAAATACCTCTACACTATTTGTTTTATCGTCCATCTTGTACTAATATTTTTTACCAAATGTAAACATTCTTTCCTTATCAACATAATGAGTAACTTCGCGGGATGGAAAGTAAGGGTTTACCAACTTCACTTGGCACTGAAAATGTGTGGAGACTGCTTCTGCAGTATGCAATACCATCCGTTATAGCTATGACGGCCTCCTCATTGTATAACATTACCGATAGTATATTTATTGGAAAGGGTGTGGGAGCACTGGCAATATCGGGTTTAGCCATATCTTTCCCTCTTATGAATCTCTCAGCCGCTTTTGGTACGCTTGTAGGGGCCGGTGCAGCAAACCTTCTTTCTCTAAGACTAGGGCAGAGGGATTATACAAGCGCAAACAAAATTCTGGGCAATGTTATCTCCCTTACTCTGTTTCTAGGAATAACTTATACAATAGTTGTTTTCTCTTTTCTGGAACCAATTTTAAGGTTCTTTGGTGCGAGCAGCGATACACTGCCTTATGCGAAGGAGTATATGATTATTATAACTTTAGGCAATGTTGTAACTCATATGTATTTTGGACTAAATGCCTTGCTCAGATCTTCCGGATTCCCTGCAAAATCTATGTATTCAACTATCTTCACGGTATTGATAAATGTTATTCTAACACCTCTTTTTATCTATGGTCTTGATATGGGAATAAGAGGGGCTGCAATTGCAACTGTAATATCCCAACTTGTTTTATTATCCTGGCAACTTAAGTTCTTCACTAATAAAAATAATTTCATCCACTTAATATGGGCAAATCTTAAAATTGACCTGAAGATTGTTAAGGATACTATGGCAATAGGGCTGGCTCCTTTTCTTATGAATGCCGTGTCAAGCGTAATTGTTATTTTGATTAACCACTCCCTTGTCAAACACGGAGGAGACCTTGCAGTAGGAGCCTACGGAATTATGAACAGAATTGCGATGTTGTTTGGAATGGTTGTAATGGGTCTTAATATGGGAATGCAACCAATTGCAGGTTATAATTACGGGGCTGGGCTTTATCCCAGGGTTAACAAAGTTTTAAAGCAGACAATTATGCTTGCAACAGTAGTAATCTCTATCGGCTTTCTAATTGGAGAGTTATTACCACGAGAGGCGGCTTTGCTTTTTACAAGTGATAAGGAGTTATTGGATATTGCCGTACCCGGAATGAGGATAGCTTTTGCAGCTTTTCCTATTATCGGTTTCCAGATGGTCTCATCAAATTTTTTCCAAAGCATTGGAAAACCGGGGAAAGCAATCTATATGTCCCTATCCAGACAGGTGATTTTCTTAATTCCTGCATTACTAATTTTTCCTCACTATTTTGGTATAAATGGAGTATGGATGAGTCTTCCGATTGCCGACACATTGGCTGCTGTGAATTCTGCATTTATTTTAACTTTACATTTTAAAAAACAATAATTATGAAAGATCTGTTTTGCATTACTATTGGAAGAGAGCTAGGCAGCGGAGG
>JAQVRQ010000072.1 GCA_028700975.1 Bacteroidales bacterium
CCCTTGCGCCGGTCGCCACCAAGTATTGCTACTCGTGATGCCCCTCGACTTGCATGTGTTAAGCCTGCCGCTAGCGTTCATCCTGAGCCAGGATCAAACTCTTCATTGTAAAAATTTTTATAATGCTTGCTTGTCCTAACTAGATAAAACTAAAAATTTATTTTTCGGTTTTGACGAAGTTTATTTAAACCTCTACCTTGTTACTCTTTATAAACCTATGCTATCAAAGAACTTTCTTGTCAGCGTTTCATTTTCGAAACGGGCTGCAAAGATATGTTTCTTTTTTTTTTCAGCAAAATTATTCCTGATTTTTTTTAGTTGTTTTTTTTGGACACAACACGGGAGCGCCTCAGAGGAAAAGTGTCAAACAGTTAGTATATAGCACTTTACGTAAATATAGAAAAATCTATAAATGTCTACATTTCAGCTGTTTGACACTTTTCCTCTGAGGTCGAATTTCTTTTGCTACTTTTGTAATGATGAAAGAGTATCTGGAAATATTCACAACCTTTTCAAAAATCGGCGCATTTACCATAGGTGGTGGGTATGCTATGATTCCCGTAATTCAGTATGAAGTGGTCGAAAGAAAGAGATGGGTAACTAAGGAGGAGTTTACTGATTTGCTTGCCATATCTCAATCTGCTCCAGGTATACTTGCAATCAATATATCTATATTCATAGGAGAAAAGATCAAGGGTTTTAAAGGGAGTGTCGTGGCTGCTTTAGGAACTGCCTTACCCTCTTTTTTAATTATTCTTGCAATAGCAGCTTTTTTCTCGGGCTTTAAGGAGAACGAGACAATAGAGAGAATGTTTAAAGGGATGAGGCCAGTAGTGGTTGCACTTATAGCCGTTCCTGTAATATCTCTGGCAAGAGGGCTTAAATTGAATAAATACACCTCTTTTATACCCGTATTATCTGTCCTTTTTATTGTACTTCTGGGGATTTCACCTGTATGGTTAATTCTTGCGGGTGGTATTCTAGGTGTTTTCTATTTCTACTATTTTAGCAAAAGATGATTTACCTGCAACTATTCATAACCTTTTTTAAGATTGGACTCTTTACCTTTGGAGGAGGATATGCTATGATATCGCTTATCCAAAACGAAGTAGTTGTTACAAGGGGATGGATTGATGCACCAGCTTTTACAGATATTATAGCAATATCTCAAATGACACCCGGCCCAATTGGCATAAACAGCGCAACATATATTGGATATACAGTAACAGGCGGTTTTTGGGGATCACTTGTAGCAACGTTTGCTGTGTGCCTACCCTCATTCATCATCATCCTGCTTATAGCACTTATGTATAAGCAATTTAAACAAAACAGGTGGTTTAATGCGGCACTTACCGGAATTAGACCTGTTATCCCCGGACTTATAGCGTCAGCAGCCATCACATTAGTAACCCCTGATAATTTCATTGACTGGAAGAGCTGGCTCTTTTTTCTTACCGCATTTGCAGCAGTACAATGGGGGAAACAAAATCCAATAATTGTAATATTAATGGGGGCAATTGCCGGACTAATTTTTTATTAAAAACGATAGGCAAACTATAACAGCTTCATTCTGTTAGTCTCCTCATAATACTTAAAATACATAAAGAGTTTAAAATTAAAATCCTTATTGTACTTGTTTGAAGGGTCATAATCAAGATAGCTCTCAATCCTTCTATCACCTCTTATGTATCGTCTATTCCACGCCTCAACATATCTAATATTCATAGATTGCAAATATTCGTTGCTATAATAATCTACTGATATAGGATTGGATCTGAGCCAAGAGTCAAATCCCTGATCAAATACTACTAAATCATATTCAGTAGCCTTTTCTAATATGTACATCTCAGCCAACTCTCCCTCAATTTTTCCACCATCAGCATCTAGCATAACAAGCGAGTAATCTTCCAGCAGATAAAGTCCATCACTCTCTCCTTTTTTATCAATCAATTTTACCTCTCCGGTTTGTTTGTTATAATTAAACATCCCTGAATTATGAAATCTCGCAGACTTCTTTCCAATATATACTCTTGATATATTGTATCTCCCATTATCTTCAAGAACGATTTCTGTCTTTATCCCTTCACAATCTGCACAAGGTAACGTTCCTCTATAAATCCCAACAACTTCTTCAAGAGAAATATTATTATCTTGTTGTAGAGCAACTTTCTTGCCTGTTGAACACGCCATTATTAATCCAATGGCCATAATTAAAGAAGCTAGTTTTTTCATTGCTTTATGATTTATTATCTATAAATATAGGCACAAAAATCGTGCAGTAATAACTAGATTTGCCCCATTAATAACATTAAAAGAAACTAATTTGGCACACTATTATGAAAACTAATTTCAAGTCAATAATAATGATAGCAGCAACTATCCTTATTTCACAAATCTGTAACATCCAGGTTAAAGCTCAAAATAAACAGTACCATACATTATACTATCAAAGAGCATCACTTTTTGAAAATTTACCGATTGACAACAATGACATAATATTCTTAGGCAACAGTATTACACATTTTGGAGAATGGCACGAACTTCTAAACAATCCAAACATCAAAAACAGAGGTATTAGCGGAGATATCGCACAAGGAGTCTTCGACAGACTTGACCCAATAATTGAGGGAAAACCTGCAAAAATTTTTCTTCTAATAGGAATCAATGATGTCTCCCACGATGTTACAGCAGACTCAATTGTTTGTGCTGTAAAAAGAATCTCATCGAAAATCAGGAGTGAGTCTCCAGAGACAAAGCTTTACATTCAAAGCGTATTCCCTGTCAATCCTTCATTTAAAATGTTTCAAAAAGCCACAACGCAAGGAGATGTTGTCAAAGAGATAAATACTGGACTTGAGAAATTATGCAAAGATTTATCCATAAAATATATAGATGTTTTTTCAAGCCTAGTATCTCCAGGTGAGGCGTTTCTAAATCCAGAATACACAAATGATGGTCTGCATCTAATGGGCAAAGGATATATCAAATGGGTTGAAACTATCAAAAAATTTGTGGAAGAATAAACTCTTTATACCTTATATCTGTTATCATTTTGACAGGTGCATAAAGAGCAAAAAAGCCCGACACTAATGTGCCGGACTTTCAGTAGGGTGGAAGATCGGGATCGAACCGACGACCTCTAGTGCCACAAACTAGCGCTCTAACCGACTGAGCTACATCCACCATTTTCCGAACGAATCGGGATGCAAAAATAGATAAATTTTCTTAATTGCAAACAAGAATTATTTAAATTCCAATGGGTGTTAAAAATCGTAAGCAAAAAGTTACAATTTAATAGGTGTTATTATCGCTTTTTTTCCTACTTTTGCCGCCGAAAAGTACTTGTCAAGAATTGAATAAAATATATTGAAATTATGGCTCGTGAAATTAAATTTTCTCTGGTTTACAGGGATATGTGGCAATCATCCGGGAAGTATGTTCCAATGGTTCACCAACTAACAGAAATTGCTCCCGTTATCATAGATATGGGTTGCTTTGATAGGGTTGAAACCAATGGTGGTGCCTTTGAGCAGGTTAACTTACTGTTCGGAGAAAATCCAAACAAAGCAGTTCGTGACTGGACAGCTCCGTTTAACAAAGTAGGTATTCAGACACATATGCTTGAAAGAGGGTTGAATGCTCTTAGAATGAATCCGGTTCCTGCAGATGTTAGAGAGCTGATGTATAAAGTTAAGGCAAAACAAGGCACAAATATCTCTCGCTCTTTCTGCGGTTTGAATGACCCAAGAAATCTTGAACTATCCGTGAAATACGCAAAATCAGGCGGAATGATTTCACAGGTTGCTCTTAGTATAACATCCTCTCCGGTTCACACTGTGGAGTACTATATGGGATTGGTAGACAAAGTTGTAGCCTTTGGCGCTGATGAAATTTGTCTTAAGGATATGGCTGGAATTGGAAGGCCTGCATTTCTGGGTAGACTTACGAAAGCAATAAAAGATAAATATCCACATATTGCAGTTGAGTATCACGGACACACAGGTCCCGGTTTTTCAGTTGCATCTATGCTTGAGGTCGCCCGTGCCGGAGCAGACTATCTGGACGTTGCAATGGAGCCTCTATCCTGGGGTATGGTTCATCCCGATGTTATCACAATCCAGGCAATGCTTAAAGACGCAGGATTCCTCGTTAAAGAGATCAATATGGATGCCTATATGGAGGCTAGAAGACTTACTCAGAGCTATATTGACGACTATCTTGGATATTTTATTGATCCGGGTAACAAGGTTATGACATCTCTTCTTGTAGGATGCGGACTTCCGGGAGGTATGATGGGCTCAATGATGGCAGACCTTAGAGGTTTCCACGGAGCAATCAACTCTTCGTTAAGAAACCAAGGGAAAAAAGAGCTTCAGCTTAATGAACTTGTTGTTATGCTCTTCCAAGAGGTTGAGTATGTATGGCCAAAGCTTGGTTATCCACCACTCGTTACTCCATTCAGCCAGTATGTAAAGAATACTGCTCTTATGAACCTAATGCATATCCTTAAGGGTGAGCCAAGATGGACAACAATTGATAAAGATACCTGGAATATGATACTCGGCAAAACCGGTAAGCTTCCAGGCGAACTTGCTCCTGAAATTGTTCAAATAGCAAAAGATAAGGGTATGGAATTCTACACAGGTAATCCTCAGGATGCATTCCCTAATGAGCTAGATAAATTTCGCAAGGAGATGGTTGAAAACAACTGGGACCTTGGCGAAGATGATGAAGAGCTCTTTGAGTTTGCAATGCACGAAAGACAATATAGAGACTACAAGAGCGGTGTTGCAAAACAAAGATTCAACCAAGAGCTTGAAGCTGCCAAAGCTAAAGCTGGTGCTCCAATAGTTGTAACTCGCCCAGTAGTTGAGATGCCTAAAATAGAGGTAGAGAAAATCATAGAAAAATATCCAAACGCTAAGCCGATACAAGCACCGGTAAAGGGTCAGGTTATATGGCAATATGACCTAATGGATAAATCATCAGCTCCAAATATTGGCGAGGCTGTTGAAGCTAACAAACCTATGTGTTTTGTTCAGGCATTCTATGGTATTGAGGTCATAAAACCTGCCTTTAGCGGAAAGATTGTTGCAATATGTGCAAAACACGGAGAGACAATAGCAAAGGGAGAAATCATCGCTTTTGTTGAATAACTCAGTGATTAAATAAATTGAAAGAGGAGGGCTAATGCTCTCCTCTTTTTTTTGCTAGTACGTGCAACGATGAGATGAGAGAATGCATCTTAACTATACAAACAGAACAAATAAAAAAGAAAATATTATGATACGCAGATTTATCAGTTTTATCACAGTTCTTATTGCAGGATTAATATTGGTTTCTTGCTCAAAAGAGGGTACGGATTTAGACAAATATATCCTCTCCTATGGTGTTATTGTTGGAGAAAACCCAGATTACAAAATTAAATTGGATAATGGCCTAACTCTTATAATAGATGTTAACAGACTTCCCAATTTTAATGTTAAAGATGGTCAGAGAGTTCTGGCAGATTACACCCCATTGACTACTATACCTGACGGTGCTCAAACATTTGCTCCAATTACAGAAAGCAGAGTAATCCTAAACTATTTATATGATATTTTGACCAAAGACTATCTTATTGATTCAGAACTCGATTCAGAAGAGAAGAGAGACAGCGTAGGTTATGATTATATTAATATCAACGATGCTTGGATAGGGTCAAAATTTCTCAATATTCATTTTGAGCTATATATGAACAACCCCCATCTTAAACATATGATTAATCTGGTATACGATGATACCAGAAGTAACAGTACTGATATATTCTTCAACTTCAAACATAATGCGAAAAATGATGCTCCTATGTATCGTGCATTTGGAAGAGTCTCATTTGATATTGAAGACATACTAGAAGATATAAGCACAGGCGAATCTGTTAAGATTCATCTTATCTGGGATGGATATGACTTCGGTGAACAGAGTCATACAATAACATATACGAAGTGACCTAGGAGGGATTCAAACCCCCGACCTTCAGAACCGGAATCTGACGTTCTATTCAACTGAACTACTAGGCCGTAAAATTGGACCGCAAAGATACATATTTTAAAATTCTCTAAAAAATGTATATTTGCGGTTCAATTATATAATAGAGATATGAAAGCTTTTGTTTTTCCCGGACAGGGAGCGCAGTTCAGCGGAATGGGTAAAGATCTGTACGACAGCAACTCCACTGCCAGAGAACTGTTTGAAAGAGCAAATTCAATTTTGGGATTTCGCATAACAGATACGATGTTCACCGGAACAGGTGAGCAGCTTAAGGAGACTAAAGTTACTCAGCCCGCAATCTTTATACACTCCGTAATTTTATCAAAGAGCATTGAGAAATTTGACCCCAATATGGTAGCCGGCCACTCTTTGGGAGAATTTTCAGCTTTAGTAGCAGCGGGTTCAATTAGCTTTGAAGATGGACTAAAACTAGTATATGCCAGAGCAATGGCTATGCAAAGGGCTTGTGAGACTACACCCTCAACAATGGCTGCCGTTTTAGGCGCAGATGACAAAATAGTTGAAGATATCTGTGCTGAGACACCCGGAGTTATTGTTCCTGCTAATTATAATTGCAATGGCCAACTGGTAATTTCAGGCGAAATTGAAGCAGTAAAAACTGCCTGCGAAAAGCTCAAAGCCGCTGGAGCCAAAAGAGCACTCATTCTTCAAGTAGGAGGAGCCTTTCACTCACCACTAATGGAACCAGCAAGAGAGGAGCTGGCTACTGCAATTGAGAACACACATTTTAGCAAACCTATCTGTCCTGTTTACCAAAATACCGATGCTCTGCCTCATACTAACCCTTCAGAAATTAAGGAGAACTTGATCAAGCAACTAACTGCCCCGGTAAAATGGAGACAGAGCGTAGAGAAAATGTGGGAGGATGGAGCAAGAGAATTTATTGAACTAGGTCCAGGAAGCGTGCTTCAGAACCTTATTATGAAGATATTACCAGAGAGCTCAACTCAGGGATTCCAATAAAATTCAGTATAATAGATTATTGCCTAAATATAATGAC
>JAQVRQ010000021.1:0-9666 GCA_028700975.1 Bacteroidales bacterium
GGATAGAGATGATCTACCTAACTGCAGATATCGGCAGCACCTATACAAAACTGGTCGCGATTGATACTCAAAGCGGCGAGATAAAGGGAACGGCGTGCGCCTTCACTACCATTCAAACAGATGTTAGAGAGGGTTTTCACGCCGCTCTGCGTAAACTGACAGAGGTGACCGGAGATCTTCAGTATGACAGATTACTCTGCTGCAGCAGTGCAGCGGGAGGTCTTAAGATGGTGGCACTGGGTCTTGTGCCTGAGCTCACAGCTAAGGCTGCCAGGTTAGCCGCATCAAGTGCAGGGGCAAAAGTTGTCAAGACATACTCCTTTGAAATTTCAAAAGCTGAACAGTCAGAAATTGAAGATATCTCACCTGATCTTGTTCTTCTTTGCGGAGGTACGGATGGTGGGAATAAAGAGGTAATAACAGCTAATGCAAAACGTCTTTGTGACCTTAAGTGCAATTTTGCAATTGTGGTTGCCGGAAATAAGAGTGCATCCCATGAGCTGCAGGAGATACTTGAAAGGTCAGGCAAACAGTTTGTCATCACTGAAAATGTAATGCCCGAGTTCAATAAACTAAATATTGAGCCGGCCAGAAAATGTATTGAGGAGCTTTTTATAAGCCGAATCGTGGATGCCAAAGGACTCACTTCACTGCAGAAAATGAGCAGTCAGGAGATTATCCCTACCCCACTAGCAGTGATGAGAGGGTGTGAAATTCTTAGTAAGGGGACAGATTCCGAGCAGGGTATAGGAGACCTCTTGGCAGTTGATTTAGGAGGAGCCACAACAGATATATACTCAATGAGTGATGGTCACCCCTCGCTCGAAAATATGTTGTGCAAGGGTTTGCCAGAACCATACTCCAAAAGGAGTGTTGAGGGTGATTTGGGAATGAGGTATAGTCTGGGCTCTCTGGCAGATGCTGCCAATATTAAGCTAATTGCTGAATATGCACAGCTATCTCAGGTGGAGGTTGAGAGCTGGATTTCTCTCTGCCTTTCCAATCCCGATACAGTTGCCCGGCCAGAATCACCACAGCAGAGGATAGAAGAGGCAATTGCCAGGGTAGCAATAGAGATAGCAACGGAGAGGCACTCCGGATTGGTAGAGAGTGTATACACACCACTCGGACAGATGTTCGCCCTCACCGGAAAGGACCTTTCAGAGGTTCCTACAGTAATTGGAATAGGCGGGGCATTAATAAACAGTGCAAATCCCTCCTCCATACTAGAGGGCTCAAAATACAATACACAGAGGTATATGTATGCTAAACCAAAAAATCCGGAATTTATGCTGGATAAGAGGTATATATTCGCCTCAATGGGACTGTTGAGCAGCACCAAACCGGAGCTTGCTCTAAAAATATTAAAGGAAGAATTAAAAAAAATATAAAACAGGGAGAGTTAAAAATGGAAATCAAAAACAAAAAGATTTCGGATGACCTCTTCTTTGCAGAGCGCAAAGAGGTGCTAAAGCAGTGGCCAACCGGTCAGGGGGTTAACTTTGACGAAGCAGTTAAATATCAGAAGGAAATATCTGAAAAGAGGCGCTTCGGAAACAAACTTGCAGAGGCAGACAAGAGCGGAGAGACACTTATCCAGCCAAGAGCAGGAGTTGCTCTTTACGAAGAGCATATTAAACTTCTCCAGTATCTGGAAAAAGAGGGAGAGGCAGACCTTCTTCCTACAACTGTAGATAGCTATACAAGACTCAACAGATACACCGAGGCTCAAACAGGAATTGAGAAAAGTAAAGAGACAGGACGCTCTATGCTTAACGGATTTCCTATTGTAAACTATGGTGTGGAGATTTCCAGAATGGTAACATCTTCGTTAGACTCTCCGGTGCAAGTGCGCCACGGAACTCCGGATGCAAGGCTTTTGACCGAGATATCCATAGCGGGAGGATTTACCTCTTACGAAGGGGGCGGAATCTCCTACAATATCCCATATTCAAAAAACCACTCTCTAGAGAAGACCATTGCTCACTGGCAGTACGCAGACAGACTTGTGGGAATGTACGAAGAGGCAGGAGTCTCAATTAATAGAGAACCCTTTGGCCCGCTAACTGGAACACTTGTTGCACCTTGTATCTCAAACTCTGTAGCAGTTTTAGAGTCACTTCTTGCAGCAGAGCAGGGTGTAAAGGATATTACTGTGGGTTATGGACAGTGCGGTAACCTTATTCAGGATGTTGCAGCCATACGCTCTTTAAAACTTATGACAAGAGAGTATCTTGATAAGTTTGGATACAAAGATGTTAGGGTTACAACTGTATTCCATCAGTGGATGGGTGGTTTCCCACAGGATGAATCCAAATCATTTGGAGTAATCTCCTGGGGAGCAGCTGCAGCGGTGTTGGCAAAAGCAACTAAGGTGATTGTTAAGACTCCTCACGAGGCTATGGGTGTCCCTACAAAGGAGGCAAATGCATCTGGCCTGAGGGCAACAAAGCAGCTTACATCAATGCTTAAAGATCAAAGCTTTACTGAAATACCTGCAGTTATTGCAGAGAGCAATATTATAATGCAGGAGATGAGATGCATCCTTGGTAAAGTGGAGGAGCTGGGCAAGGGAGACTTTGCTCTTGGAACCATAGCAGCATTTGAGGCAGGGATAATTGATGTCCCTTTTGCACCAAGCAGATTTAATGCAGGAAAGGTGATGCCGGCAAGAGATAATTCAGGAGCCGTAAGACTTCTTGAGATTGGAAATCTCCCTTTCACAAAGGATCTTAAGGATTTCCACAGAGAAAAACTGGAGCAGAGGGCAGCATTTGAGAACCGCCCTGTAAGTTTCCAGATGGTAATAGACGATGTATACGCAATAGGCAAGGGATTCCTTGTAGGAAGACCTAAATAGTTATAAAGTAGTTTAGTATGAAAATAGTTAAGGTTATTTGTTCAGCCGGTAAGACCGGGTTCTTCTTTGACGACCAGAAGGCCATCAAAGCGGGTGCAAAAAATGACGGAGCATTCTATGAGGGTACTCCCGCAACTGAAGGTTTCTCAGCGATTAGACAGGCCGGTGAATCCATCTCGGTAATGTTTGTTCTTGAAAATGGTGCTGTTGCGCACGGAGATTGTGCAGCTGTTCAATATTCCGGAGCAGGTGGCAGAGACCCCCTCTTTCTTGCAAAGGACTTTATACCGCTTATTCAAAAAGAGATTGCCCCGCTTTACGAAGGGAGAGATATAACCTCCTTCAGAGAGCTTGCAAACATTGTAGACAAAAGCAAAAGTCCATCTACAGGTAAACAATACCACACAGCAATTCGTTACGGTATTACTCAAGCCTGCCTTGATGCGGTAGCAAAGAGCAAATCAAAACTGATGGCTCAGATTATTGCAGACGAATATGGTACAGAGATTTCAGAAAAGATGATTCCAATTTTTACACAATCAGGAGACGACAGATATCTCAATGCAGACAAGATGATTATGAAGGGAGCTCAGGTATTACCTCACGCCCTCTTTAATCACGTTGAGGGCAAAGTGGGTCTTAAGGGTGAAAAAATTGCAGCATATATTGAATGGTTGAGGGATAGAATAATTAAGCTCAAGCCTTTTGAAACATACCATCCCACTATCCATATAGATGTTTATGGAACACTTAGTCAGGTTTTTAATAATGATTTTGAGAAAATCGCCGAGTATGTAGGAGAGCTTTCAAAAATTGCCGAGCCTTTCCACTTGAGAGTAGAGGGGCCTGTTGATATGGGAGAGAGAGAGGCACAGATTGAGGCGCTAAAGAGCATCCGAGAGCATATGGAGAGAAGAGGCATAAAGGCCGAGATAGTTGCCGATGAGTGGTGTAATACTCTGGAGGATATCATCGACTTCACAAAGGCAAAAGCTGGCCATATGGCGCAAATTAAGACACCGGACCTTGGAGGAATCAATAATTCAATTGAGGCGGTGCTCTATTGCAAAAGCCACGGTATGGGAGCGTATCTGGGAGGAACCTGTAACGAGACTAATCGCTCGGCAGAGGTTTGTGCACACATAGCTATGGCTACATCGCCTGTTCAATATCTGGCAAAACCGGGAATGGGTGTAGATGAGGGTTATATGATTGTATTTAACGAAATGAGCAGAATTTCTGCTCTTAAAAATATTCTGTAGTATGGAAGAGATGAGAATTCTGTCGCCAACGGCGATACTGGGTTACGGATTCCCGATGGACTCCTTTAAAGAGGGGATGAAACGCAAGCCGCACGTTATTGCGGTTGACGCCGGATCAACTGACCCGGGACCTTACTATCTTGGTGCAGGAAAATCCTTCACAGACAAAAACTCGGTAAAGAGAGACCTCGCAATTATGATTCCTGCTGCACTTGAGGCAGGTATCCCTGTAATAATTGGTACCGCAGGTGGAAGCGGAGGAAGACCTCACGTTGATCTCACTCTTGAGATAGTTAAGGAGATTGCAAAGGAGCAGTCACTAACATTTAAATTGGCTGTTATTCAGTCTGAATTTGAAAAGGATTTTGTAAAGGAGAATCTTCGCAATGGTTATATAACACCTCTTTTCCCTGCAAAAGAGATTACAGAGGCAGATATTGACGAGTCTGTAAGAATTGTTGCTCAGATGGGAGAGGAGCCCTTTATTAAAGCCCTTGAGGGGGGAGCCAATGTGATTTTGGCCGGACGCTCCTATGACCCGTCGGTCTTCTCGGCACTTGCCATCAAGGAGGGATTTGACAAAGGACTAGCAATACATCTTGGGAAAATTCTGGAGTGCGCAGCAATTGCAGCCTCGCCCGGAAGTGGCAGCGACTGTATGTTCGGCTATCTGAGAAAAGATGGTTTTGTACTGGAGCCGCTCTCTCCACTGAGAAAATGTACTACACTCTCTGTTGCAGCACACACCCTTTATGAGAAGACAAATCCATATATTCTCCCAGGGCCGGGAGGTGCAATAAACCTACACGAATCTAGCTTTAACCAGATATCAGACAATATGGTTGAGGTTAAGGGGAGCCGATTTGTTCCAACTGAGGAGTATTTTGTAAAACTTGAAGGGGTAAGAAGAGTTGGATACAGAACAATATCTTGTGCAGCAGCCAAAGATCCTGTAATGATTTCCCAAATTGACAAAATTGTGGAGAGCGTTAAGGAGAGGGTGAAAAATAATTTTGAACACTATGGTATAACAGACTTTTTCCTCGACTTTAAAATCTATGGAAAAAATGGAGTTATGGCTATGTTTCCTAATCTAGAAACTCAAGTTGCCCACGAACTAATGATAATAATAGAAGCGGTTGCTCCAACACAGGATCAGGCAGATACAATTTGCGGATTTGCTAGAAGTACAATGCTTCATTACGGTTATGAGGGCAGGATTTCAACCGCCGGTAACCTCGCCTTCCCTTTCTCACCATCGGACTGCAAAGTTGGAGAGGTATTTGAATTTAACGTATATCACCTTATGAAGGTGGACAATCCTGCAGATTTGTTCCCAATTAATTACATTCAGTTCACCAAGGGCTGCTAAAAAGGAGAATAGTATTATGGAATACAATTTAATAGATATTGCATCCGTTATAAGGAGCAAAAATTCCGGTCCCTACGAACTCACATTTGATATTATCTTCAAAGAGGTTGAGATGTACAATAGAGTGAAAGAGGCAAAGGCAATAGACGGCAAACTATTTGCATCGCTCTACGAAATTGAGGAGAGTGACATTATAAGTCTTGTCTATTTTGACCCTGCAAAGGCAGTTAAAATTACCATTGTGCGCCCGATACCATCCGGTGCACTAGGAGAGACAGATGTCTACGGAGCTCAACAGCACGCTCCTCTTATGAAAATGAGGTTAACTCTATAAATTATTGCCATATGCAAAATCTACTACAGGAATACTCGGTCTCTTCACAATATTTTGCTCCAAGAGGGCGTGAAAGGCTTATGTTTTTAGGCGAGCAGATTGCGCAGAGGCATCTACATTTCAATGACAGACTCATTGGAATAGTTGGAGATGCAGGCTCGGGGAAATCCTCCCTTATAAAGGGAATGTTCCCCGGGCTTGAACTCTCAAATGACGATGATATCCTCAACCCTCGCAAAATAATGCAGGTAAGGGATAACTTTGAAGATTTGAAGGAGGCTGGATCTTATCATATTGATATGAGATTTCAGACAGCCTTTACCCAGATTTATGAAATTGTAGATTTTGTAAAGAATCTTCTATCAAAGAAAAGAAGGGTAATAGTAGAGCATTTTGATCTGCTCTATCCTCTTTTGGGGACTAATGCAGATATTATTGTTGGTATTGGTGAAGAGATTATTGTGACAAGGCCAAGTCTATTTGGACCACTCCCTTCAAGTATCTATGACATTGTCCATAAGTCACTTACTTATAGAAAGATGGCCCACACTGCAGAGGATGTGACAATGCAGATTTTGGAGGATGAGTTTGGGGTGTGTCACGACTGCTACTTTAGTTCAGACATAAGAAAGGGATTTGTCCTTAAATTTTTGAAAGAGCCAAATCTTGATTTTGTTAAACTATCCGCAAAAATTGAGGAGACCCTAGCTCTCTCAATGCCGGTCTCCTATTATGACGAAAACCATATAAAGATAGGGGATAAACTGGTAGTTTGCGACGGGCCAAGATTACACGTTAGCAATACCTCCAAGGTATTAAACTTCTCTTTGGTTAAAAGACTTATTAAAGATCCAAAGACATCAACCTGGTGCTTGGTGGGTCTTATTGACAACAATTCGGAAGATCTTGAAAACAGAAATACTGTTCACTTCCTAAAAAGAAAAGATTAGCACACAATGAGAGAGATAAAAGCAAATCAAATAACAGAGCTGGTTGAAAAACTTTGTATTGAGGCAAACTGTGTAATAACAGAGGATATACGCACCTGTCTGGGAAGCTGTATGAAGAGCGAAAGTTCACCTCTTGGGAGGGAAATTTTGGGCACACTGGTAGAGAATGCAGATATTGCTGCAAATGAGATGAGTCCAATTTGTCAGGATACCGGAATGACTGTGGTCTTTGTAACAATGGGGCAGGATTTAAAAATTGAGGATGGTTACATAGAGGATGCAATTAATGAGGGAGTTAGAAGAGGTTACGAAAAGGGATATTTGAGAAAGTCAGTTGTAAATGATCCTTTGGAGAGAGTAAATACAAAGGACAATACACCTGCAGTTATCCATTATGATATTGTTCCGGGAGAGGAGTTTCATATTATTGTAGCTCCAAAAGGATTTGGAAGCGAAAATATGAGCCAGCTAAAGATGTTAAAGCCTAGCCAGGGAGTTCAGGGTGTAAAGGATTTTATTCTCAAAACAGTTGAAGAGGCCGGGCCAAATCCCTGCCCTCCAATTATTGTAGGAGTGGGTATAGGTGGTACAATGGAGAAGAGTGCAATTCTAAGCAAAAAAGCGTTACTAAGAGCAGTTGGGACTCATAGTGAGAAGCCTCATCTTGCAGAACTTGAGGCCGAGCTTCTTGAGGCAGTTAATGCTTTGGGTATTGGACCTGCCGGATTGGGAGGAGAGACAACAGCTTTGGGCGTACATATTCTCTCCTATCCAACACATATTGCCGGACTGCCCGTCTCGGTAAATATTGGCTGTCACGCAACCAGACACGCAGAGGGCACATTGTAAGTAAGACTTTATCAAAAACAGTTGAGAAATGAATGAAAAGAGAATTGAACTGACTACTCCTCTGGATAACAATATAGTTAAAGAGCTAAAAACCGGAGATATGGTATATATCTCAGGAACAATATATACAGCAAGAGATGCTGCACACAAAAGAGTTTGCGAACTTATAGATAGTGGAGAGGAGATGCCTTTTGATTTCAGCGGTGCTATTATTTTTTATGCGGGACCTTGCCCCGCTAAACCGGGAAGGCCTATAGGATCTGTTGGCCCTACAACAAGCGGAAGGATGGACCTCTATTCACCAAAATTAATTGAGAAGGGATTGCGCTTTATGATTGGCAAAGGTTTAAGGAGTAAAGAGGTTGTTGATGCCATTGTTAATAATTCCGGTCTCTATTTTGCGGCAATAGGAGGAGCAGCTGCACTGATGGCAAAATGTGTAGTTAGTGCAGAGGTAATTGCCTTTGAAGAGCTGGGAACCGAGGCTGTAAGAAGACTTGTTGTAAAAGATATGCCTGCGATTGTCGCAATAGATTCAAGGGGCAACGATATTTACAAGCAGGGTAGAAAACTATAGTTTATATTCGGGATATTCTATATCTGTCAAAAATAGGGGGTGAGCAGGTACCGAGTTCCCCGCTGAGGAGCGATCTTTGAGGTTTAGTACCTCAATTATCCACTCAGGTTCACGTCTCTCTCTCCCAATTTCAAGCATTGTTCCAACAAGGGCCCTTACCATATTTCTTAAAAATCTGTTTGCTGTCACAGTAAATTTATAAGAGATATTCTCCCCTGTTAACATCTGAGGTTTGGCCTCCCATATAGCATTTGTAACCGTACAGATATTTGTTTTTGCATCTGTATGAAGTTTTGCCATTGATGTAAAATCCAATGTGCCTAAAATTAGGGAGCAGGCCCTGTTCATCTTCTCAATATTAAGAGTGTACGGATAGAAATATGAGTATTCATTCAGAAAGGGGGCCTTATTTGAATGGACATAGTAGTTATATGTCCGTGAAATTGCGTCAAAACGGGCGTGAGCATTGTCAGGAACCTGCCAGATTTTATGAACGACTATGTCAGAAGGTAAAATGGCATTAATTTTGAAAACTGAATTTTGCATATCTTCAATTAATGTCATATTGACAGAGGCAAGGTCAAAGTGAGCAATATAATTGATAGCGTGTACACCTGAATCTGTCCTGCCAGCACCGGTGATTTCAACAGATTCTTTGAACCAAATAGTCAACGCTCGCTCCAACTCTGCCTGAACAGAGGGTTCCCTTGGCTGAATCTGCCACCCGTTGTAGTTTCTGCCATTATATGACAATTTGATGAAGAGACGCATCAATTAAATAGTTAAATTTGTTGGATACTCAATTATGATACAAAAATATAAAAAATAGACAGACCAATATGGAAAGTGTCAACATCAAAGAGCTTAATGAAAAGATTCAGAGAGAGAGTGCATTCGTAGATATGGTCACTCTTGAAATGAACAAAGTTATTGTAGGGCAGAAACAACTGGTTGAAAATCTGCTGATAGGTCTACTTGCTAATGGCCACATACTCCTCGAGGGGGTGCCGGGACTTGCAAAGACTTTGGCAATAAACACTCTTGCATCAATAGTAGATGCAAAATTCAGCCGAATCCAGTTTACCCCGGATCTTCTACCTGCAGACCTTATAGGTACCTTGATTTACAGTCAGAAGCAGGAGGAGTTCAAAATCCGTAAAGGGCCCATCTTTGCAAATTTTGTACTGGCAGATGAGATAAACAGATCTCCGGCAAAGGTGCAGAGTGCTCTTCTGGAGGCGATGCAAGAGAGACAGGTAACAATTGGCGATAATAGCTTTAAGCTTCCGGAGCCATTTTTAGTGATGGCAACTCAGAACCCTATTGAGCAGGAGGGAACCTATCCGCTTCCTGAGGCTCAGGTAGACCGATTTATGCTTAAGGTGGTTGTTAATTACCCTAAAAAAGAGGAGGAGAAGTTAATTATCAGGATGAACAACAGTGGTAAATTTCCTGTGGCAAA
>JAQVRQ010000021.1:9766-26929 GCA_028700975.1 Bacteroidales bacterium
CGCCTCAACGCCCCGTATGTTAAGGTCTTTGAAGAGGAGAGAGAGCTTACCGTTATGTTGCTGGTGGATGTGAGTGGCTCCAGGTTGTTTGGGACAAAATCTAAAAGCAAAAAAGATCTTATTACAGAAATTTCTGCTGTACTCTCTTTTTCAGCTTCAGCAAACAATGACAAGGTGGGAGCACTCTTTTTCAGCTCAAAGGTTGAGAAATTTATTCCCCCAAAAAAGGGAAGAAGTCATCTGTTGAGAATAATCAGAGAGCTGCTCGAATTTGAACCACAGGAGTCCGGAACTGATGTTGGAGAGGCTTTAAGATACCTTACAAATGCAATTAAGAGAAGGTGTACAGCTTTTCTAATTTCTGACCTGATTGATTTTGATAATGAACTTAATCCACGGTGGCACGAAGCGTTAAAGATTGCTGTAAACAGACACGAATTATCTGTAGTCTCTGTTTATGACCCTCGCGAAAGGGAGTTGCCGGACATAGGTCTCGTAAATCTTAAGGATGCCGAGAGCGGTGAGGAGATGTGGGTTGACACTTCAAGCAAAAAGGTTAGAGATTATTTTAATAGCTGGAACTCAAAGGCCTCTGCTGTTATAAAATCTACACTTATGAGATATGGTGTGGATCGAGTGCAGATTCCAACCGACGGAGATTTTGTAAAGGGTCTTGTAACCTTGTTTAAAAACAGATGAGACAAATGATTCAGAAAGATACAATTCTTATAGGCGATCAGGCTACATTTGCCTTCAATACAAAGGTTCCTGCAGGCTCAAAATTCTTTTTGCAGAACCTTCAGAGGGATCTTGGAAACAGTGTTGAGCTTGCCGGCTCACCTAAGATTGACACATTAAACATCACCAAGGATATAACAGAGCTTCAAACCTCTTTTACATTTACCTCATTTGATAGTGGTTCACACGTCATTCCTATAATTAATGGTTATCTGGAAAACCCGGATGGTTCAATAGATACTGTGACATTTGATGCGGGTAAACTTGAGGTGACAACCATACAGATAGATACAACCACCTACAAACCTTTTGACGTAAAGGAGCAGATGACATATCCATATACGGTTAAAGAGTTTTTGCCCTGGCTGGGGATCCTCATTGGAGTTATTGCGTTACTCTATTTCGCTCTCAAATGGTGGAAAAAGTGGCGAGAGAAGAGCTCTCTTTTCTCTAAAGAGGTTGAACCCGATTCTCCATATATTTCCGCTCTTAAGGAGTTGGAAGCTATTAGAAATCAGAAGCTTTGGCAGAATAACCAAATGAAGCTTTATTACACCAGAATAACCGACGTTTTAAGGGAGTATATTGAGGCGAGATTCGGCTTTCAGGCAATGGAGAGAACATCTGCAGAGATTCTGCAGGAGTTGCTTCCTGCCGGAATAGAAAAGGGTGAATATGACTCTTTGAAAGAGCTTCTTGAGGTGGCAGACCTTGTGAAGTTTGCAAAATATGTAGCCTCAGAGCTTGAAAACGAGAATGCAATTCCGAGAGCTATCAGATTTGTAAGTTCAACAGCAATAAAGATGGAGGAGTAGCTATGTTTTTTGAATATCCCAACATACTTTTCCTTGAGCTCCTACTTATCCCCATAATAGCAATCTATTTATGGAGAGAGTTAAGAGGAGGTTCTCCCTCAATAAGGGTCTCTCACTCATTACCCTGGAGAGGCGAGGGGGGGGCTTTTAAAAAATATGCGAGACACATTCCTTTTATCTTAAGGATGATTACAGTGGCGGCAATTATTGCCGCTATAGCCAGACCAAGAAGCTCTGAGGAGTTTGAGAAGGTTGATACAGAGGGTATAGATATTGTTCTAACACTTGACGTATCAACATCAATGCTGGCCAGAGATTTTAACCCGGACAGAATAAGTGCGGCCAAAGATATTGCAATTGAGTTCATTGCTCAAAGACCATCTGACAGGATGGGGGTTGTGGTTTTTGCAGGAGAGAGTTTTACTCAGTGCCCGCTAACAACGGACAGACCCACTCTAATCAATCTTATAAAAGAGATTGAGACAGGTTTTATTGAGGATGGAACTGCTATTGGAAACGGACTCGCAACAGCTGTTGCCAGACTTAAGGACTCCCCTGCAACCAGCCGGGTGGTTATACTACTTACAGATGGTGTAAACAACAGAGGGGAGATTACCCCACTTATGGCTGCCGAGATAGCCAAAACATATGGGATAAGGGTTTACACAATAGGGGTGGGAGCAATGGGTGTTGCTCCATATCCGGTAATGACACCTTTTGGTGTCCAGATTCAGCAGATTAAAGTAGAGATTGACGAGCCTCTTTTACAGGAGATTGCAAA
The DNA here is from genome assembly GCA_028700975.1 of Bacteroidales bacterium. Taxonomy (GTDB): domain Bacteria; phylum Bacteroidota; class Bacteroidia; order Bacteroidales; family UBA932; genus Bact-08. The sequence continues at coordinate 12,101 of JAQVRQ010000021.1, forward strand.
TGAGACAGGAGGTAAATATTTCCGAGCAACGGATAATACAAAACTCCTTGAGATATACGGAGAGATCAACAAGATGGAGAGGAGCAGAACTACTGTTGATTCATTCCCTATCTATAAAGAGCTGTTTATGAAGTTTGCCCTTATTGCACTTGTTGCAATTGCTATTGAGCTTTTTTTGAAAATGTTTGTACTGAGAAGATTGCCATAAAATGATACAATTTGCACAAATAGAATATCTTGCGATTATACTTGTGATTCCGTTTCTATTTCTTTTTTACGGATTTACAAGAAGAGCACGCAGAAAGAGACTTGAGAAATTTGGAGAGAGAGCTCTTGTTGAGAAATTAATTCCGGATGCATCCAGAAGCAGAGGATGGATTAAGATTACTCTTTGGTCTTTAGCTATCTTCTTTTTTGCTGTTGGCCTTTCCAGACCTCAGCTTGGTGCAAGACTTAAGGAGGTTGAGACTACCGGTGTTGAGATAATGATTGCACTCGATGTCTCAAACTCTATGTTAGCCGAAGACTATACTCCAAACAGGCTGGATAGGGCAAAGCTTGCTATCTCCAGACTTGTTGATAAAATGAAGCAGGACAGAATTGGATTAATTGTCTTTGCTGGAAAAGCTTTTGTTCAGTTGCCAATAACTGCAGATTATATCTCTGCAAAGATTTTCCTTAACTCAATATCCACCAATTCCGTACCCGTTCAGGGAACAGCAATGGGAGATGCAATACTTACTGCTGTAAAGGGTTTTAGTCTTGAAAGTTCAAATAGCAGGGCAATAGTTATTATAACAGATGGCGAAAATCACGAAGATGACCCTGTTCAGGCGGCAAAAGAGGCACAGGCCCTTGGTATTCCCGTCTTCACAATAGGCATCGGCACAGAGGCAGGTAAGCCGATTCCTGCGGGCAATGGAGAGCTTTTAAAGGATAAGGATGGGAATATTGTAGTAACAAAGCTGGACGAAAAGACTCTTTCTGAGGTAGCCCAAGCTGGAGGAGGGGCTTATGTTAGGGCAGGTAATTCAGATTTTGGGCTTGAGGCAATTGTCAATCAGATACACAATATGGATAAACAACAATATAAATCTGTTGTTTTTGAGGATTTTGATGAACAATATATGTATTTCTTTGCAATAGCACTCCTCTTTTTACTCCTGGAGTTTCTTGTTGGAGAGAAGAGAGGAAGGAACCTGTTTAAAAGCATAAGGAGAAGATAGTTTTATGAAAAGAGCATTTATACTGGTTTTAATAATGATGGCAACAACCCTGCTCTCTGCTCAAAAGGAGAGGTGGGATATTCGTAAAGGTAACCGTTCATATAACAAAGAGGATTACCAGCAGGCTGAGCTTAATTACAGGAGAGCTTTGGAGAAAGATTCGCTCTCTCTGAAGGCTCGCTATAATCTGGCAAATGTTTTATACAAAAATCAGAATGCTGCCGCAGCTGAAAAAGAGGCCTCAACAATCCTCTCTGACTCAACGGGAGTATCGGTTTCAGAAGAGCAAGCAGCAAACCTGTTCCATAACCTAGGGAACTATTCCGTATCTCAGAAAAAATGGAACGAGGCCATAGAGTCGTATAAAAACTCCCTCAGAATCAATCCTTCAGATATGGAGACCAAATCTAATCTGGCCTACGCTCAGAAGATGCTGAAGAGGGATCAAAATCAGGATCAGAACAAAGATCAGAACAAAGATCAGAATCAGGATCAAAACAAGGATCAAAATCAGGATCAAGATCAAAACAAGGACCAGAACAAGGATCAGAATAAAGACCAGAATCAGGATAAGAATCAGGACAAAGATCAGGATCAGGATAAAAACCAGGATCAAAAAGAGCAGCCAAAAATTACACCTCAGGCTGCACAGCAAATGCTCCAGGCTATTCAGAATAAGGAGAACGAAACACAAGAGAAGGTTAAACGTGAGAAGGCAAAACTATACGAACGTCAACAGCGGGAAAAGAATTGGTAATGAAAAAAGGAGATAATAAAATGAGGAGATATTGGGCTATGTTCCTGTTTATGTTAACAGGAATTTCATCTTTTGCACAAATTTCATTTCATATTGATGCGCCTAGAGTTGTAGCGGTAGATGAGAGTTTTCGGGTGGTCTTTATTTCTAATGCAGATCCATCATCATTCGACCCTCCTGCTATTGCCGGGTTTGATATTCTTGCCGGTCCTACATCGTCCCGTATGAGCTCAACTCAGATTATTAATGGTAAAAGGACTGAGTCGTTTGAGGTGAGTTATACATATATTCTACAGGCCAAGAATCCCGGAAAATTTTCAATACCGCCAGCCTCAATTGTTGTGGATGGGAAAAAGTATTCAAGTCAGTCTTTTTCAATTGAGGTTGTAAAAGGTAGTGGGGGTGGGATTGGTAGTAACGATGTGATGTTACGACTATCTCTGAGTAAAAGCAGAGTCGTTAAAGGAGAGCCTCTTCAGGCAACCTTGAAATTATATACTAAAGTTCCCATTTCTGGTTTTGAGGATGTGAAGTTTCCATCATTTAACGGATTTTGGAGTCAGGAGGTTGATACTCCTCAAAATATTGAATTTGTACGCGAGAATGTTAACGGTACAATTTATAATGCTGCCGTTCTTAGAAGGTATATGCTTATTCCTCAGCAGACAGGAGCTATTCAGATAGACCCCTCTGAGATGGTTTGTATCGTTCAGGTACAAGCTCAGAGTACCGCCCCAAAATCAATATTTGATGATTTTTTTAGTGACTATCAAACAATAAAAAAGAGAGTTACGGCACCTGCCAGCAGACTCTCTGTCGATCCTTTACCGGCGGGAGCTCCAGCTTCTTTTAATGGTGCTGTTGGTGAGTTTAAAATGGAGGCTTCTTTTACAAGGGATTCACTTAATGCCAACGAAGCCCTATCTCTAATTATAAAAATATCAGGAACAGGAAATATAAATTTAGTTGAAGCACCTAAAGTTGAGTTTCCTGCAGATTTTGAGAAGTATGACACTAAAACAACAGAGAGAAGCACAAGAGGTGGCAGCGGCTCATCAGGGGTTAAAGAGTTTGAGTATCCTCTTATTCCGAGAGGTCCCGGCGAATTTAAAATTGCTCCAATAAAGTTTAGCTACTACGATATTGCAAAGCGGAGCTATATAACTCTCTCTTCAGGAGAGCTGTTGGTTAAGGTTGGCAGGGATGCCGGCGGAAACGCCACTTACTCCGGCCAGATGGTTCCTGCCGGTGTAAACAGACAGGCTGTCAGAAGTCTGGGAGATGATGTAAGATATATTAAAACAGGAGCATCGGGTTTGACAAAAGGAAATCCGCTCTTTTTTGGGACACTCTCATATCTTCTAATTTTAATGGCGATTGCATTTGCTTGGTTCATTATCAGAACCATTTTGGACAAACATATTGAGAGGAGTAAAGATATTGCCGGAGTTAAAAATAGAAGGGCAGAGAAGGTGGCCAAGGGGAGATTAAAAGTTGCAGAGACTTTGCTTAAGCAAAATATATACTCGGCCTTTTATGAGGAGCTTTATAAAGCACTGCTGGGCTATGCCTCTGATAAATTCTCTCTCTCTCCTGCAGATTTATCGAGAGAGAAGATTAAAGCTGCTCTTGATAGAGCAGCAGTTGAGGAGCAGGTTTCAAATGAATTTCTGAATCTTATGGATGCTTGTGAATTTGCAAGATATTCACCAAATCCGGGAGGTGGAGAGATGGAAAATAATTTCAAAAGGGCAATGAAACTTATAACATCATTAGAGGGACGTAAAGTGGGTAAAGGGGGAGTGAGAATGAAATCACTTCTTACTGTAATGGCAATTATTGCAGTCAACGCTCTTTATGGCTCTGAGGCTTTAGATCACAGAGAGCTGTGGAACTCAGGAAATGAAAAATATATGCAGGGTGAGTTTAGCACTGCATTGGAGAGCTATTTGAAGATTGAAGAGATGGGCTATAATTCACCTAAGCTTATGTACAATATTGGCAATACTTATTTTAAGCTTGGCGAGAATGGAAAGGCTATTCTCTATTTTGAAAGGGCTGTAAGGCTTGACCCGTCTGATGGTGATGCAGAGAGAAATCTTGCTCTTGCAAATGAGTTTGCATTAGATAAAATTGAGAGCGTACCCGAATTTATTTTAACCACTTGGTTAAGAGATATAAGATATATAATGTCCTCAAACGGATGGGCTTGGCTCTCAATAGTGTTTGCAGCTCTTTTCGCCTTCTTAATGTTGTTTTTCAGGTATGCAACAACTTCAAGAATGAGGAAGATATCATTTTTTGGTGGTACTGCAGCTCTGTTTTTAGGATTAACCTCTCTTCTTTTTGCCTGGAATCTAAAGAGTGACTTTACAGATCACAATTCTGCAATAATAATGAAACCGGTGAGCTCTATAAAGAGTTCTCCTGATAATTCAGGAAAAACACTCTTTATACTTCACGAGGGTACTAAAGTGAAGGTGCTGGAACAAATTGGCGGCTGGCAGAGAGTTGAGCTCTCGGACGGCCGCCAAGGATGGGTTACATCTGTTGATATGGAGATTATATAATCACTCCCTATTTATAAAGACCCTTTCTGGAGAGTATTTTATCTTGATTTGCCAGATTGTATAGAACCACTGCCATTACTGTGGAGGTGTGTTCCATATATTCAGGAATTGACATATTATAAGTATCTCTCTCTGTGTGCCATATCTCTCCATAATTGAAATCGTATCCTTTTGGATCTGCATTTCCAAAGCTGATTGTAGGCACTCCGTTAATAGCAAAATGAGCGTGGTCGCTACCGCCGGCAGTTGTTGGTTTTGGTCTTGCTTCGCCCTCTCTTTTGTTTAAAGTAAACGGAAATTCAGGAGTTATCTCATTAAGTCTGGATGTGGCCTGTTTGAATGCATCAAACATAGCAGGAGGAACTGTAATACTATTAGTTACTGTAGGTCCGCCATCTCTGTTGAAATAATTTGAAATTTTACCAAGTTTATCTTTGTTACTCTCTACCCAGTGTTTTGAGCCCCATAATCCAAACTCCTCTCCAGCCCACAGACAGAAGATAATTGATCTTTTGGGCTTTCCACCAGCCTCCATAATCATTCTTGCTGCCTCAAGGTTTGGAGCTACACCAGTACCACAATCAACACCACCAGTTGCAACGTCAAAAGCGTCAAGATGGCCTCCGGACATTACATATTCATCTGGATATTCAGTACCTCTTATTATACCTAGAACATTGTGATATTTGATAGGGCCTGGCTTAAAGTGGTTTCTTATATCAAACTCAAGTTGAAAATATCTGCGCTCATTAACCATCTGCTCAATAATTTTGTATTGATGCTCGTCAAGTTTAATGTCCGGACAGGTAGGAAGCTCTTCCCAGCTCATATACTCAATATTCTTTCTGTCATACAATGCTCTTATAGGAACAGATGATGATTGAATTATCCCAAGTATCCCTGCTTCACGCATCTCTTTATAGAAGAGGGCAGGGGCATCTTTATAGGGTTTTGGCTCCAGCCTCGGTTTTGTTGGGTTTGCTCTGTTGACTCTCATTATTGAGTCATTGTATCTTTGAATAATATTGTTTTCCTGGATTATCTGAGATCTGAGAGTATCGGCATATTCGGAGTAATCAATTGGCCATCCCTCATTCTCACCTGTAATTAAGACCCAGGCTCCTTTAAGCTTTCCCTTCATTCGCTCAAATTGGGCTCTGCTCTTAGGCTCTTTAACAACGTGACCCCTTTGAACCCCCTTTGTACCCGAAGTGTACGAGGGTGTTGCAAAATGTAGCGTCATTCCATTTTCTGAAAGCATTCTACCAAACCAAGGTCCTCTATTGAATCCAACAGGTAGCTCTCCTACCTCCTGCAAAACAACTTCAAGTCCCCATTTTTTATAAAGATCAGCTGCCCAGTAGGTTGCATTCTCATATGCATCAGACCCCAGAAGACGCCCGCCAATTCTGTTGGTAAGGACATCCAGATGGTGCATAGTCCTGTTATCTGTCTGACCAATTTTAATTATGTTTGAGACAACTTCGTCGTGCTTGTTTGACGATGTATTGACTTGGTTTTGAGCAATAATATAGCCGGAAAACATCACGGCTATACCTAGCAGAAAAGTGAATCGTTTATTAAAGTTTATCATTTTGTAATGGTTTTACACAAATTTAGAATTATTTTTATGCGATGGAAAAGAAAAAGCTTAAGATACCGCACACATTTGTAATAATTTTTGCCTTAATTATTATTAGCGCCATTGTTACCTTTATTGTTCCGGGTGGCGAATATGTAAAAATATCTGATGGAGAGTCTGAGAGACTTGAATTCAGGTACATTGAAAACCAGCCTCAAAGTTGGCAGGTCCTTACCGCTTTTTACAAGGGTTTTACCAGGCAGGCCGGAATTATTGTCTTTATTCTTGTTATTGGAGCTGCCTTTTGGGTTGTAAATTCTGTTAAGGCAATTGATGCCGGAATAGCCTCGTTTCTAAAATTTACTAAGGGTTTAGAGAGGTATAAGCTATTGAGAAGAGTGGGAGTAAATAATATTGTACTGGTCTTAATTATGCTCCTTTTTAGCCTCTTTGGAGCTGTCTTTGGTATGAGTGAGGAGACAATTGCTTTTGCCGTTTTGCTGATTCCTTTGGCCATTTCAATGGGTTATGATTCAATAGTTGGTGTCTCTCTGGTTTATGTTGCTGCACACGTGGGATTTGCTGGAGCTATGCTAAATCCTTTTACAATAGGTATTGCGCAGGACATTGCCGGTTTACCTCTCTTTTCCGGAATTGAGTATAGATTATTATGCTGGATGATACTCAATGTCATTACCATTGTCTTTGTGCTTGTTTATGCTTCAAAAGTTAAAAAGAATCCTTTAAAATCGCCGGTTTATGAGGAGGATAGATATTGGAGGGAGAGGGTAGAGGATGAGAGTGAGCAGATTACATATCACACTCCAAGAGCGGGCTGGGTAAGCTATTTTATTACTTTAGTTTCACTAGCTATATTTTCAGTATACTTTTACCATACAACCATAAAAATTGGGAATAGCACATTTGATATTCCAGCACTTGTTCCGGTTTTAACAATTGCCTTTGCAATCATAGGTTATCTCTCTCTTAAAAAATCTGTACACTTCTATGTATTAAATCTCCTCTTCTTTACGATTATCTTTCTTGTTGTAGGAGTTATGGGCTATGGATGGTATATAGGGGAGATTTCCGCACTCTTTCTTGCGTTGGGAATATTGAGTGGTATAGCTGCCGGGTACAGCGGTAATGAGATAGTTGCTAAGCTTAATGAAGGGGCCAGGGATATACTCTCAGCTGCGGTTGTTGTTGGTTTAGCGGCAGGAATTATTGTTATCCTTGAAGAGGGTAAGGTAATAAACACAATTCTCCACGAAATGTCCCTTGCGATGGAGGGGGCCGGAAGGGGTGGTTCATTGGGAGTGATGTATTTGATTCAGACATTCATAAACATTGTTATACCATCTGCTAGTGCAAAAGCAGCTATTACAATGCCGATAATGGCTCCATTTTCTGATTTAATTGGAGTCTCAAGACAGGCGACGGTTCTGGCATTCCAGTTTGGCGATGGCTTCACAAATATGATTACTCCTACATCGGGAGTTCTCATAGCAGTACTCTCAATAGCCAGAATACCATACGCAAAATGGTTTAAATGGGTTCTTCCATTTATCCTTATTCTGCTGGTAGTCGGGTTTTTACTGCTTTTGCCAACAATATATTTTGAGATGAATGGTTTTTAGACTAATTGCCGATTGTCTTATTGTCAACAGGTAACTATTTTAACGGAAATTCAAATGTATAGCGACCATAATTTTTAAGATCGCTCTCATTATCAATTCGATATTGCTCACCAAGTGATTTTGTTTGTGCACCGGCAGGAGGCAGAGAAGGGAAACTGCCTGTTGCAGAGTGTGTCAAACAAGCCTTAACCCAGTCTTCATTAATGCCAAACTCGTGATATAAATCATCAGGGCGGGAGTGGTCCGGTTCAAGCCCGTTCAGGTAGTGACCTTCACCGTTGATGTTAACAGAGAAAAAGGCGATTGGAAGAAAAATATATTCTGGATTTGTATAGTTATTTTCCGGATATGAAAGAACGTACATACCATTTGGTTTGCCATAGGTTGTTCTTCCTACCTGAATTACATCCATCAATGGTTTAAAACCATTAATAATAACTTCACTTGCAGATGCAGTGCCTTTACTGCCTAATATATAGAGTCTTTCAAGGTCCAGAGAGCCGGCTATTCTTTTCACAATGGTCATATACTCGGTTTTGTTATCCATTGAAGAGTATTTATCATTATGCTCTCTTTTTGCAATCAGTTTTCCATCAGCAGATGCCGGTGCAATATAGTTAGCAAGAAGTTGAGTAGCCCTTCCGTCTCCACCACCATTATATCTTAAATCCAAAATAAGATGTTTCACACCGGCGCTCTTGAACATTGCCATTGCATCATCAATATCTTCTAACATATGTGCGTTAAAAGTATAATAATTGAAATAACCGACAGGCTTAGTAAGACCTGGGAATTCATTTGAAGTGTAAACCTCTTTAGTAAAGTATGATCTTGTGTTTATTACCCTTGAAGTGGTAGTAAAAGTCTTGGTTGTATTGTTATGATCTTTAAAAGTAAAGGTGTTGCTGGTTTTTGCCATCTCCGTATTGAAGGTGTTATTCCTTACAAGATCCATAACAGGAACATTATTAAGATGAGTAAGTTCCCATCCCCTTTTAACACCATTTTCTGACATTGGAGTATTTGGAAATACATACCTTACACGGATGGAGTAATCTTCATAGTGGTCTATAGGCTGCGCGTAACTTGCTCCATAGCTTGTTGAGACCCCGGCATTATCATTAAGATACTCCTCTCCGGTCATCATCCAGGACCATCTGTCCTGAGAAACCAGATGCTTTTCAAAGTAATCATAGACATCCAGCGAGGTGACCTGATTTATCTCTTTGGGAATATCCTTGTACCAGTAATATACATCGTGCATCAATTCGCTAACGTAATTATAGAGTTTTGTCTTCTCTGTAATCTTTGTTACCTGATCAATTATATCTTCAGGATCACAGGATGTAAATGTTATTCCTAGTGAAGTAACTGCAATAAATGCAATTATTATTCTGTTTTTAAAATTCACTCTCATTTTTCTAAAATTCTTCAACACAAATTTAAACAAATTATGATTAATTGTGTTTTTAATTCAGAAACAGAAACATATTGTATAAATATAAAAATATTATGAAAGATCTTTCATCAATTGAAACTAAAGGAATTTTTGCAGCCAAGGGAAACCCTCTGACTCTTCTTGGAAATCAGATAAAGCCGGGAGATAATGCTCCCGAAATTGTAGCATCAGATAATACTCTTAAGGATGTGAAATTATCAGATTTCAAAGGAAAGGTAGTAGTGGTAAGTATATTCCCTTCTATTGATACCGGTGTATGTGCAACCCAAACCCGCACATTCAACAAAAGGGCAACTGAGCTCTCCAATGACGTAGTTATTTTGACTATGTCTAAAGACTTGCCGTTTGCTCTCGGTAGATTTTGTGCCGCTGAAGGCATAAACAATATTCATACTCTATCTGACTTTAAATTTTCAAAATTTGGTCTGGAGTATGGATTCCTGGTAAAGGAGAACCAACTGCTTGCCAGAGGTGTTGTGGTTATTGACAAAAACGGAGTGGTGAAGTACAAGGAGATAACCAAGGACATTCTGGACGAGCCAAACTACGACTTGGCAATAGCTGCTGTTAAGGAGCTATTGTAGGGTTACGCTCATTTATTGAGTGATTATTTATTATTAGTTAAGTGGCGGAGACTAACCTAAAGCAATTTGGGTTAGTCTTTTTCTCGTCTTTTCCCTTGGGGTGGATTTTCTAATATTTGGTTTTCTTTAATAGGAGATGAATTGTTACACCTATTGCAACTACTCCTAGGAAGATTCTTATATGTGTGTTATCTGTGGCAAAAAAGAAGGTGAGAGATATGGTTATCCACAGAAGGGATATAGTCTTGATTTTAAGTCTTACGGGGATTCCCTCTTTAGAGAGATAGGAGTGGATATATGGCCCAAGATATTTGTTATTTAGCAGCCATTTGAGTCGGCTATATGATGAATTCATATAGAAGTAGACAGCCAGTAGTAGGAAGGGAGTTGTGGGAATAAGGGGCAAAAAAATCCCTATTGATCCAAGTGTTACGAAAAATGAGGCCAGTATTATGTATATGATGCGTCTCAAAAACTCAATTTTTTTATCTTTGCAAAGATACCTACTTTAAACTTAACTCACACTATGGAAAATTTTGCAGCCTTAATTGAAAAGGTGAGCTCTGCCCTATGGGGTTGGCCTATGATTATCCTACTACTAGGAACTCACATCTATCTCACAATCATTCTAAAGTTTCCCCAACGAAAAATTTTTACTGCTATTAGATTGTCAGTGACAAAAGATAAAAATGCCACAGGGGATGTGAGCCAATTTGGAGCTTTAGCCACCTCTTTAGCAGCGACAATTGGAACCGGAAATATTATCGGGGTTGCTACAGCAGTGGCTTTAGGTGGACCGGGAGCCGTTTTCTGGATGTGGATAACAGGAGTTTTTGGTATTGCTACCAAATATTCAGAGGGTCTGCTCGCAATCAAATATCGAGAGAAGACTGCAGATGGGACAATGCTTGGTGGTCCGATGTATGCTCTGGAAAAGGGGCTAAAGCTTAAATGGCTGGCGGTTTTATTCAGCATTTTTACTGCAATAGCAGCTTTTGGAATTGGGAATACAGTTCAGGCAAACTCAATATCTCTGCTTGTAAACGAAACATTTTCCATTGACCCGGTTATCACAGGGATTTTATTAAGTATTGCGGTTGCGTTGGTAATCTTATTTGGCGTTAAGGGAATTGCAAAGGTGAGCGGAACATTGGTTCCCTTTATGGCTCTCTTCTATGTAGCCGGGTGTATATTTATATTAATTGTAAACAGAGCCTTTGTTGGTGATGCAATCGATTTAATTTTTGAGTCGGCATTCTCAGCAAGGGCAGCGGGAGGTGGATTTATAGGCACTACCGTGATGATGGCAGCAAGATTTGGAATAGCAAGAGGACTCTTCTCTAACGAATCCGGACTAGGCTCTGCACCAATTGTTGCAGCTGCTGCACAGACTCGAAATCCTGTTCGTCAGGCCCTTGTCTCCTCAACAGGTACATTTTGGGATACAGTTATTGTTTGTGCACTAACCGGACTCGTTTTAGTAAGCTCAATTATCGCCCACCCGGATATCGACCACACCCAGGGAGCAGCACTAACAAAGGCAGCATTCTCAAAAATACCCTATGTAGGCTCCTGGATTTTAACAATAGGAATCATCTCATTTGCATTCTCAACTATTCTCGGATGGTCATATTACGGTGAACGAGCAGTTGAATATCTTGGGGGTAAAAAGATAATTATCTATTACAGACTTTTTTGGATAGCCGCAGTCTTTGTAGGATCTGTCCTAAATCTCTCATTAGTCTGGGGAATCGCAGACAGTATGAACGCCCTTATGGCCATACCAAACCTGGTTGCCCTACTGTTGCTCTCAAAGGTACTCATCAAAGAGACAAATAAGTATCTATGGAGTAGGCATCTTGATGAAGAGGGCGAGTAGGAGTAGGAGTAAAGACACTCTACCCCTGGGGTAGAGTGTCTTCCTTTAACGGTGGTGAATTGTATCTCTGACGAATGTATAGCTTACCTGAAAAAGATTTGAAAGTTGTATATATGAAGCTTTTGTTTCGCTAGCGAAAAGTATTATATAATTCTTTATTTCTTCTCGGGTTAACTCATAAATAGATCTTCCCTTAAGAATTGATTTCAATTTATCTGCAAGTTGAGAGTTAGTAATTTTTATACAAAAATCTTTCTCTTCTTTGAAATCATCTAGCTCTCCATTTGGGGTGTTAAGAAATATTTCGAACTCCTTTTTTGAACTAAAATACGATTTTACTACTGAATCATTTATTCGCAAGGAGCTCTTCGAATTAATAATATCTTCATAATATTGATTTGCTGAAGACCAAATGTAGTCACAGGAATAATTGACAATATTTGATTTTACAGGATTATTTAAGATATACTTTATGCAGTTTAAGATATTATTCAAATTGTTTTTTGGAGAACTTGAAAAAGGTCCATTACATAAATTTCCAGCCTTCTTGTGTTTATAATTATACCATTTAACGTAACTAACCATGTAGTTAGATACAAAATCAGAAAGATGATTAGTTTTTACCAGTAAGTGCCAGTGATTGTCCATTATGACATAGGCATATACTTCAATTGAGAATATTTTTGCGCTCCTTGCAACACACTTCAGAAACTTCTCCTTATCTTCATTATCATAAAAGATAATTATCCTGGAATTAGCCTGTTGATAGATATGGTATACACCTGTTTCTGTGATAATTCTTCTTTTTCTCATCGCCTCAATCTCCCTCCTCAAAAAGTTTGTATAAAGTTACAGAATTTTGTTAAAACACAAAACGACCCCAGGGGTAAAGTGTCAAACGCTTGATGTTTAAGATGTTATAAAAAAGTGTAAAATTTCATAACAATCTGTTTACAAGCAGTTTGACACTTTACCCCTGGGGTCGTTTTTTTACGCGGCAGCTTAGTTCAGAAAGCTGTACTTCTTACCGTAGTCTAGCATTTGTTGTAGAAAATCTGATGGGTATTCTACTTTGTAGTCTACTATTTCTCCATCTTTTTCAACGGGGATGATATCCGGGTTGATAAATCCTCCGTATGGCTTAAGATTGAGTGATGAGTATCTGTTTAAAATCTCTTTGTGCAGTTCTTGGTCTATATTGACTGCATATGTTTCAATGAGTTTTTTGCCGGCTGCGTAATCGCCTTCTGATTTGATTCTCTGAAGCTCTGCCAGAAGTTCGCCAAATAGTCCGCGAAGTTTGGTGTAGTCGTTTATTACAAAGTAGGTTTTGTTCTCTCTTACTCTCTTTTCAATTACATCCATACCGCCCTCTGCTGCTCCTTTGCCTTTTTCGTAGCACCACTCGGAGATGAGTTTGCGTCCTTGCATATGGGCCTGGGTAACAGTTTTGCCAAGTTCAATTCTTACAAGCTGAGTCATAATACCATTGCGGATATATGATATATAGGATGCTTTGTAAGCCTCTTCGTTTGGCATAATTCCAAGCTCAACAAGTTTTGTGTCAGGCATATAGTACAAAGCAAAGATATCTGCTCTTGCCTCTTCAAGTGCCGAGGAGTGGTTCTTCAGTGCTCCGGCAGGTGTTCCCGGACGAAGTTGACCCGATGCGTGTCCAAGACACTCGTGCATATCTGTATGCAGGTTGTTAGTTAATGAACCATAATCTTTTACGAGTTTAATCTCGGCCTCATCCCAAGAGAACTCTGTTGTCAAACTTTTTGGAGCCTCTTCTGCAGCTTTGTCGTAGGCCTCTGAAATATTTGCAATGGTTACCGATTTTGAGCCGTGCTCTTTCCTTATCCAGTCTGCGTTAGGAAGGTTTATGCCGAGTGGGGAGGTTGGATGGCAGTCTCCGCCCAGTTGTGCAACTGTAATAACCTTTGCCGAAACTCCTTTTACCTCTTTTTTCTTGTATTCCGGATTTACTGTTGAGTTATCCTCAAACCACTGAGCATTGTTGCTTATGATTTCAGTTCTCTTAGATGCCTCAATATCTTTGAAGTTTACAACAGCTTCCCAAGTTGCCTTCATTCCGAGAGGGTCGTTGTAATCCTCAATAAAACCATTGATGAAATCGACCTGACTATCAGTATCCTTTACCCAGGCAATATTGTATTCGTCCCAGGTGTTTAGGTCTCCGCTACGGTAGTACTCGATAAGTTTTGAGATGGAACCTCTCTGAACATCGTTCTCAGCAACAACTGAAGCCTTTTCAAGATGCTCAATAATCTTCTCTATTGCAGCTCCATAAAGCCCTCCAACTTTATATACCTCTTCTTGAATTTTGCCATCTTTTTTAACAAGCCTTGAGTTGAGGCCATAGGAAATAGGAGTAAGGTCTTTATGATCAATCATTTTAGCATAAAAGTCCTCTGCCTCTTTTCTGCTTACACCTTCGTAAAAGTTAACAGAGCTTCCCAACAGAAGGTCTCCCTCTCCTGTGATATTTTTCCTATATGGGTAAAGTGACGGGTCAAAAAGCATAGGGATTAACTCCTCTTTAAGATCTGTCTGGCCACTTTCATCTAATAGCTGTGCAAAATAGCCCTGACTGCAACCAGGCAGAAACTTCTCCTCGGCATAATGGTGGTGAATTCCATTGCTGAAGAATACTCTTTTTGCATAAATAACAAACTCTTTCCATTCAGAGCTCTCTCTATCACCTTTGTAGTTTTCGAAAATGGTTTCAAGAGACTTACGAATCTTGAGACCATATTTGAAGTTCTGATCCCAGAATATATCTCTACCTGCATTTGCTGCCTCAGATAAATGATATATATACTCCTTTTGATTTACTGTTAGTGAATCCCATCCGGGGATTCTATATCTGATAACCTTGAGATCTGCGAACTCATCGGCCAGATACTTAAAAGGCTCCTCTTTAACTGTGCTCTCTTTACACGAGCCGGTTAAAAGACCTGCTAAACTTGCTATTAGCATAAATCTGAAAATTTTCATAATTGTTTAAAAAGTTTTATAGAAATTGTTACAAAGATAATAAACTCAAGTGTATATTTGCCGCCGCAATAATCTTACTCTTGACGAATAACTTATCTTTTTGTTACACAA
>JAQVRQ010000073.1:0-4880 GCA_028700975.1 Bacteroidales bacterium
GATTTAACACATAATTGACAGGAGAGATGTCGTAAGCTCCGCGTGAACCATCGGCATTATCAAAAGAGATATTTGAAAATCCTCCTAGATTGAGGCAGTATGCAAACTCAGAAAAGAGGTTTCGGTCTCCCACCGGAACCAAAGGAGCTCCCTGGCCTCCCAAAGCAACATCTACTGTACGAAAATCACATATAGTGTCAATTCCACTCTCAGCAGCAATGCCTGCACCGCTGCCAATCTGAGTTGTAAATCGCCTTGATGGCTGATGAAAAATTGTATGACCGTGAGAGGCAATATAATTGGGTTTTATATTGTGTTTGACAACAAACTCCCTCACCCTCTCTCCAAGATAGAGACCGTAGTCGGAGTTGAGCAAGGCATACTCCTCGGCTGTCATATTCTGAGCAGTAGCCAGCTTATGCTTCAAATCCGCCGGATAGGACTCATCCTCTGCCGCTAAAATTTCATAACTCCATTTACCAGTGCTCTCATCAAGATTAAATCTTGTATGGCACATATCTAGCCCGTCAAGCGATGTTCCGGACATTAAACCAGTAATCTCTACTACCATATGAACTCCTTTATTATTTCAGTTTTATTTCCTCTGCCATCAGTCACCTCAAGGAGAAGCTTCTTTCTACCACCCTTTGCAATTCTCTCAGGATCGAGAAGAAGATTAATCCTTCTGGTTTTAGGATCATATTGAGGAATTATCCACACTCCATCTACTCTGGCAACAATATTTGATATTCCGGAGGCACCATCATATGCAGTTACAGGTATGTAGGCCGATGTTACCTTAGCTCCGTCAGCCAGGTTAATCCTTACAACAGGTGGTATGGTATCCAGAGCTACTGTATATGTCCCAAACTCAGCCATAGGCGCAGATAGCCTATCCCCGTTCCATCTTCCACCCCTATATGAAAGTTTTCCTTTATCATCAAATTTTGCGATGTAAGCCTTACTCTTTAAACTCTCCGGGAGTATAACCTTTATAGAGATCTCTGCACCGGAATGAAGAGGTGAGCTCTCGCTATTCACTCTCCATACTGGAAATTGAAAATCCATACCAGATATGCTGTCTGCATAAAAGAGAATTGATCTATAGAGTGAACCTACCGGAAGAATAACTCTAAGGGAGCCCTTTTCAAACACATTTGGTAAAAACCAAGGCATCTGAATACCGGTAGCCAAAGCAAGCGAATCGTATGATTTTGGTTTGATGCTATTATCTCTTCTCACTTTAAAAGATTTAGAAGTAGTGTTGCCTGAGTGATCTTTAAGTTCAACCTTAACAGTATGAAGAGCATCATCACTGAGTATAAAGAGACCACTGTTAAGACTCTCGATATGTGATGTAAGTGATGTTCCGGGTTCCACCCAACTCTTTACCATTTCTCTCCTAAAATTCACTTTCTGAGGAAATTCAACCAAAGAGTTCACATATCTGCCTTTGCTAAAAGGTATATCCTCTGCCCTGAATGAAAAGAGCCTTTCATTATCAAGAAAATAGTTATAGCTGGAAATTGCAAGACGAGCACCTGTACCATTCATTCTATCCACACCCCCAACAGCAACATAAAAAGTATCCGGAACATTAATAACACCGGTCTCTTGAGAGTAAGTAAAGCTTTTTATGAATGAAGTAACCGGAATGGATTCAGCATCAGTAATTCCATAGAGTGCAATCCTCTCAATAGTAGGTGCAATGTTATCCAGAATATCATAACCGGATACTCTCTGAGGATTTAAAGGAATCTCAGAATTTGTCTCCCTTATTTCAAAATGAAGGTGCGGACCTCCAGAAGAGCCGGTGTTCCCAGCCTTTCCAATTTGATCACCCTTCAATACCGGAAATCTGGTAGGTTCCGGCAAAAGATTAACAGAGAAGCTCTCTGCCTCATACTGCTTCTCCCTAACCCACTCTGCCACCTTTGAGTTAAAAGAATATAAATGACCATAAACAGTAGTGGTCCCATCATTGTGAGTAATATAAACCGCATTTCCGTAACCAGTAGGCGAGACAGAAACTCTTGAAATATATCCATCCTTTACAGCCATTACCGGAGCGCCAGAAACTCCACCCACTCTAAAATCCAGACCTGAGTGGAAGTGAGTTGCCCTAAGCTCCCCATAATTTCCAGAAAGAGAAATCGGCAAATCCAGCGGTTTTGCAAAACCTCCCGCAGATTCACTCTGACCAACCATATTAACAGAAAAAAGAGAAAATGCGGCCAATAGAAGACTAGCCGCATAAACCTTTGATATACTTATATTTCTCACAATAATATAAATTTAAGAGAATATCTTCTTCATTCTATCAAAAAAGTTACGTTCATCCTTTGTAGGGTTTGGCTTAAAATTTTCTGAAGCACGCAATTTTTCTAAAAGCTCCTTCTCGTTTTTATCTACCTTTTTAGGGGTCCAAATTTGAATATAAACCAGAAGATCACCGGTTCCATATCCATTAACATCTGGAAGCCCTTTGGATCTCAATCTCAAAATCTTTCCAGATTGAGTACCCGGTTCAATCTTAATTCTTAGTTTAGAGTCAAAATGAGGAATCTCGGCATCACCGCCAAGGATGGCATCGGACATTGAGACAAAGAGAGTGTAAATAAGGTCATTCCCATCTCTTTGGAAATCCTGATGCTCCTCCTCCTCAATTACCACAAGCAAATCACCGTTTATTCCACCTCTTCTTGCCGCATTACCTTTACCCTGAACATTGAGCTGCATACCTTGTGCAACACCTGCAGGAATCTTGAATGAAATCTCCTCACTCTCTTTAATGAGTCCATCTCCGCCACACTTTCCGCAAGGTTTTACAATTGTTTTCCCCTCTCCTCCGCAGGCTGGACAAACTGATGCTGTCTGCATTGCTCCAAATATAGACTGCTGAACTCTTGTCACCTGTCCCGATCCGTTACAGGTAGAGCAGGTCTTTATATCTGCATCTGATTTTGCACCCTTTCCACCGCACTCATCACAGGCAACCTGTTTGTTAATTTTTATCTTCTTCTCTGCTCCCTTTGCAATCTCCTTAAGAGTTAATTTAACCCTGATTCTAATATCTGAACCTTTATTAACTCTCCTTCCTCCTCTGCCTCCGCCAAATCCGCTAAAGCCTCCAAATCCCCCAAAATGTCCACCAAAAATATCTCCAAACTGGCTAAAAATATCCTCCATTGAAAAACCGGCTCCGCTAAAACCTCCACCACCACCAGCATTCATTCCAGCGTGGCCAAATTGATCATACCTGGCCTTTTTGTCAGGATTACTCAATACATCATAGGCCTCAGCAGCCTCTTTAAAATTCTCTTCGGCCTGTTTATCACCGGGGTTTTTATCAGGGTGATACTTAAGGGCCATTTTTCTGTAAGCCTTTTTAATCTCCTCTGTAGTAGCCCCTTTGCTAACCCCAAGTACTTCGTAATAATCTCTTTTTGCCATTTTATAATCTTTAAACCCCTACAACTACCTTCGCAAATCTTATAACCTTGCCATTCAGAGTATATCCCTGTTGAACAACATCAATAATTTTATTTTTCTTTATATCATTATCTACCGGAAACTGAGCCACAGCCTCGTGATAGTCAGTATCCAGAACCTCTCCGGCAGCCTCAATTTTTTTAAGACCTTTTGAAATTAGATAAACCAAAAGTTTATTATAAATAAGTTCAGTTCCCTCAAGAGCAGCCTTTATGTCACCCTCTGACTTAGAAAGGACCTCTATGGCACGCTCAAAATCATCAAGTATTGGAAGTAAACCTTTAATTGTCTCCTCTGCAGCATTAACCACCAAATCCATACGCTCCTTTGCACTTCTCCTTCTATAATTATCAAACTCTGCTACCAGCCTAAGATATCGGTCATTCAACTCAGCTAGCTTCTCGGCATCACCACCTCCTATCTCATCTTTTGACTCAACTCCCTCATTTGGCTCTTTTGTCCCATCTGAGTTATCTGATTTTTTTGATTTATTTGAATTTTCTGATTGAGACTCTGTAGTAGCTTCGGTATTAAGCTCTTTATCCTTTTCCTTATTCTTACTCTTCATTACCTATATGATTTTCATTATTATTCCTTACTAATCGACCGCACTGATTGGCCGCAAAAATAGTAACAAAATTTTTGCCAATAGGATAAAATGGACAAAATGGCACTTTATTATTACATTTGCCCCGTTTTATGATTGAGAACTTCACAAATTACCTTCAAACGGCAGACCCAATGTCCGCAGGAATGATTTCAATGCTCATAGGCATAGGAATCTTTGTGGGTTTTGTGAACACACTCGCAGGAATGGCCACAGCACTCTCATACGCCCTTTTTATGGCAATGGGAATGCCCATAAACGTAGCAAACGGAACAACCCGGGTAGGCGTTCTTGCTCAATTTGCAGTCTCATCCGTAATATTCAAAAAAAGCGGATATCTAGACACAAAACTAGCCACAAAAGTGGGCATACCAGTAGCAATAGGCTCACTACTAGGAGCTCAGGCAGCAGCAATCCTTAACCCCAAAATAATGGAGGTGGCAATGGGAATAATGCTCCCCATAATGGCCATAATGCTAATATACACCCAGCACAGTCGCTCAAAGGCCGATGCGGCTGCGACGGCTAATACAGTTGCTGAAGATAAATCAATTTCAGGCGGTTCAGGCACCTCTGTCTCTGACAGTTTAATCAACTCCCATTCAAGCAGTTCCACTAAATCACAAGCATTCACTGCAGCCAAATTCATCGCATTTATGTTCATAGGAGCATACGGCGGATTCACACACGCCGGAGTGGGCATACTGATAATTTTTGGCTCATTCTACCTTTTAGGACTAGATATTATCAGATCAAACGGAATCAAACAATTTGCAGTAGT
>JAQVRQ010000073.1:4980-6850 GCA_028700975.1 Bacteroidales bacterium
AACACTTTAACCGAGGGGTGACCCCTCGGTTAAAGTGTTAATAAACTTAATGTCATTATGTTACAGCCGTACGGCTATTCCAAAATTCACCAGGGCTTCTCTTTCTCCCCCGAAGTTATTCTCGCACCCCGGTTATTCCCGTGCGTGAAATAACTTCATTCAAATGGTGCTTCGCCGTTTCTAGCCATTCGGCAGAAAATCATCCCCATAGGCGAATACTTACCTTAGGGGTAAAGTGCACGTGGGAACTTTTGCCCTCGCCTTTTTTCATCTACAGCCACTCCGGAACCCCCGCCGGAACAAGCGAAGCATATGAAGAGGAATCGTTTCAGATGTGTTTTAGAGCTCCCAGAGATAAAGAGATGCGACGGTATTGTATGGTGAAAAATTTGAGCGAATCTCCTCAAACTTCTCTCGCGTAAGGGTCTCAAGGCCGAAGAGTTTAGTTATGCCCTTTTTAATGGCAAAATCACCCCAGCTAAGGACATCGGGACGTTCAAGGGAGAAGATGAGCATCATCTCGGCGGTCCACTCACCTACACCACGTAATTTAACCAACTCCTTTGTGAAATCTGTATCACTCAAATTCTTTAGTAACTCAAAGTCAAGTGTGCCATCAACTGCAGCTAAAGCTATGCTATAGATATATTCTGCCTTGCGCTGGGAGAGACCGCAGGCTCTGAGTTCGTCAATTGTTAGAAGAGAAAAGGTTTCAGGCGAAATAGCACCTACAGAGATGTTCAAATTTGAAGCCGATTTTTTTGCCTCTGCTGCCATTACAAGCCTGCCCCAGATAGTTTGGGCAACTTTGCCGGTTATCTGCTGCGAAACTATGCTGGAGGCGAGAGCGGTGAAAAGGTCAGGTTCAACAGGGCGTTCAAGAAAACCGAGTCTGTCAATAACTTTGCCCAATTCAGGGCAGACTGTTGAGAGGTGGCGAACCTCCTGTTCACCATATTTGAGATATCCTGGTTTAGCCATTTCTAGAATTATATCATCCGTTTTTGCTAATTGTCATCAAGGCATTTTTATCCAAAATCCTAACACTCTTACCAGTCATTTCAATAATCCCGTCCTTCCCAAATTCAGTAAATACCCTTGATACACTTTCACGTGAAGCATCAACCAGATTGCCAATCTCCTCCTGAGTGACATTTAGTGTAAATTCATCATTTTTGAAAATGACATTTGCGAATTCAAGAAGAACATCGGCAAGTTTACCCCGAGTCTGCTTCTGAGTTCTGTTCACACATTTCTGATATGACTCAAGCTCGCTTTTGCACAACTCAATCATAATCTGATTGGTAAATGCCGGATTTGTCTCAAGCAGCTTACGAAATACTGTAATATCTATGAAACAAACCTCACACTCATCAATCGCTGTCACCGAATACTGATTTATCTTATCTCCAAATGTTGTAGGAAGGCCGAGGTAATTTCTAGGCTTAACAATCCTTACCACTTGAACGTGATATGGGCCATCAATATGAATCTTTGCAAACCCCCTCTTCAGATAAGCAACATTTGTAGAGAATGTTCCCTGCCTTATAATCACATCCCCTTTCTTAAACTTTACAGTTAAGCAGTTAGGAGATAGAAACTTCAACTCCTCTGCCGATAGTTTATCAGCCGCTGGAGATCTGTATTCACAAAACTGACAGTTGTTCGCCATAGTTCATTTTTTACAAATATAGTAAAAACCCAAAACACAATTTGCCTCAGAGGAAAAGTGTCAAACAACTGATATACAATCAAATAAGAAAATATCTTAAATTCTTTAAATAACTGTTTTATAGTTGTTTGACACTTTTCCTCTGAGGCAAATTTGTTGTGCGACTACAAACTCTCCCCAAAGTCTGCACGGAATTTT
>JAQVRQ010000022.1 GCA_028700975.1 Bacteroidales bacterium
TTATATTTTTTTCTGGCTGTCATCTCTACCCAGGTGCGATAATTGGAATCGCAAGTGTGAGCTGTCATAACCGATCCATCTGTACTGGCTTTTTTGCCTACCATAATAGATGTACAACTCTCAGAGAAATTTTCATCATCCGGATTTACCGGGATCCATTGTGTTTGTGCAACCGCAACTCCGGTAAGGAAAATTGCTAGAAGCATAAGGGATAGTTTCTTAATGTTCATTGGATTTATAGTTTGTTGTTGTATATGCAAAAATAGCATTATCTTTACCAAATCCAATACCAATATTATGTATAGATTGTTTCTGGCATTTATTTTAGTGCTTTTTCCCATCTTTTTAGATGGGGAGGAAAAGAGTATTTTTGTCATCCCTATTAAAGGTGAAATTTCAAAGGCTACAGAAAGAATTCTTTCAAAAGGATTAGAGCAAGCTTCAAAGAGCAACTATGATTTTGTTATTATTCATCTTAATACTTATGGTGGCGCTGTCGCTTCTGCAGACAGTATGAGAAGCTCTTTATTGAGGTTTCCCTTACCAGTAGCTGCTTTTGTCGATAATCAGGCAGTATCAGCAGGAGCTCTTATCAGCATTGCCTGTGATTCAATATATATGACAGAAGGGAGTACAATTGGGGCTGCTACTGTTGTAAATCAGAACGGAGAGCCTATGCCGGATAAATATCAATCTTTTATGAGAGCGATGATGAGATCAACGGCTCAGGCAAACGAAAGAGATCCTCTTATTGCAGAGGCGATGGTAGATCCATCAATAGTTGTTCCCGGAATTGCTGATGATAGCCTTAAGGTATTAAGCTTTACAATGGAGGAGGCTATTGAAAATGGATATTCAGAAGGTAATGCATCAAATGTCGACGATGTTGCAATGTTTTTAACAAAAGGAGAAAATTACTCAATTCACAATATGAAGATCTCCTCTATTGATAAGATAATATCTTTTCTTTTATCACCTTTTCTCCAGGGAATTTTTCTTATGGTCATTATTGGAGGGCTATATTTCGAATTGCAAAGCCCTGGCATTGGCTTTCCTTCAGCTGCTGCTGTTCTCGCAGCATTACTATATTTTGCTCCATTATATTTAGAGGGACTTGCTGAAAACTGGGAAATATTACTATTTGTTGCTGGAATACTATTAATAATGGCAGAAATATTCGTTATCCCGGGTTTTGGTGTGGCAGGAATATCAGGAATAATCATAACAATTACAGCTTTAGTATTTGCTATGGTTGACAACAATCTATTTTACTTTGAAGGCACTATTAATTTTTCTGTGGTTCTGAAGCCTCTTTCGATAGTTCTTTTATCTGGCTTTTCATCTTTGCTTGTTTCTATATGGCTTGCTGGAAAGATTCTTCCCGGAAGCAGTTTCTCTCATCTTTCACTAAAAACTAAGCTGGATTCAAGAAGTGGCTATGTAGGGGTAGAAGATAATCTTCAAATAATGGTAGGAAAAGTTGTAATTGCAGCCAGTAGTTTAAGACCAGCCGGTAAGATTGAAATTGAGGGGAGGTGGTACGAAGCTACTCTTGAATATGGTATGGCCAATAAAGGAGATAAGCTTATAATAACTAAATTCGAGGGCGGAAGACTTTATTGTGAGCGTCTTCCTCAATAAGTTCCAGTAGTTTATCAATGGCCTCTTTCTCTGGAACGGCTCTGTATACAGGAGTTTTCCCTCTATATATACTAACTCTGTTTTTTCCTTCTCCTACGTAGCCGTAATCTGCATCTGCCATCTCTCCCGGGCCATTTACAACACAGCCCATTACTGCAATATTATATCCTTTTAGATGGGCAGTTCTTCTCTTCACCTCTTCAAAAACAGACTCCAGGTTAAAAAGTGTTCTGCCACATCCAGGACAAGCAATATACTCAGGTTTAGTGAAAACTCTTCTTGAAGCCTGGAGTAAATCATCTCTGAATTCAGCAATTTTTGAACTTGAAACGATTTCTCCTTTTATTCTAACATTTAGCTTAACATCATCAATATTTTTATCAAGAAGATGTGGCCCTAAATCTGATGAAGCTTTTAGAATAAATTCCTCCCAACTATCTTCAGAATAATGTAATTCTGGTATTCGGTTATTGTTAAAAATGATTTTTTTCTCTTTTATTGAAAAATATTTAGCTAAGAATCTTGCTATAGGTATTTCATTCTCAGGGTCTTCTGTAAGTGAAACTCTAATTGTGTCTCCAATTCCTTCAGAGAGAAGTGTTGATAAACCTACTGCAGATTTTATTCTTCCAGATTGGCCGTTTCCGGCTTCTGTAACGCCAAGATGGACAGGATAGTATTTGTCTCTTTTTTTGAATTCGGCTGCCAGCAGTCTGTATGCCTCTGTCATTATTAGTGTATTACTTGACTTAAGGGAAACAACAATTTGGTTAAAATTGAGCTCTTCTGCCATATTTATCCACTCCATAACAGACTCTTTCATTCCTAATGGTGAATCACCAAACTTTGTAATAATCCTATTACCTAGAGATCCGTGATTAACACCAATTCTAATCGCTACACCTCTTCTTTTGCAAATTGATACTAGTTGTGTAAATTTTGAACGTGCAATATTAAAATCTTTTGCAAAATTACCAGGATTGATTC
This sequence comes from Bacteroidales bacterium, assembly GCA_028700975.1. Taxonomy (GTDB): domain Bacteria; phylum Bacteroidota; class Bacteroidia; order Bacteroidales; family UBA932; genus Bact-08. The sequence goes on from JAQVRQ010000022.1 coordinate 2,629, forward strand.
GGATTTTTTCAACGATTTCTGCTGCTGCAAGTGCTACATCGGCAGTAAAATGAACATCTGCACATAGAGGGGTTGTAATACCTGCATTAGAAAGATTTTTTTTAATCTCTTTAAGTGCTTCTACCTCTTTCATTCCTTGCACGGTTAATCTAATAATCTGGGCACCTGCTTTGGAAAGCCTTAGACATTGTTTAAAAGAGGCTTCCACATCTTGTGTAGAGGTATTGCACATAGTTTGAATGACTATTGGATAATCCCCACCAATATATAGATTACCAACTTTAACAGAGACTTTGTTCATTTTGATTTTATGTGAAAAAAGAGTGATGCGCTTAAGATAAGATGATTAGGATATGAGTATTGCGGTCTTTCACTACCACCCTTTCTTGGATCGTTTAAATAGGTTAAAGAGTAGTTGTAATTTGCTTCAAGGTGAAGTTCAAATGGTCTAAATATAAAAGCTAAGCCACCTCCTCCAATAATACCAAATTCCATTCGGTTGTCCTCCGGATCAAAATATGACGATTCAGGTTCAATACGTTTGCTTCTGTATGCTCCATAGGCTCCAAGATTAACTAAAAGTCTCATTTTCCAGAAGTCAATATGAAACTGTGATATTAGTGGTACTCTATAGAGTTCAGTAATAAATTTTTCATCTTGGATTTTATAACCTGTTTCAAATCTAGATATCCCTGTCTGAAGGCCAAAATAGGGTGAAGATCCCCAAATGTCATGATAATAGTTGTATAGAATTGAGAAATTCTTAATGGTATTTACAGAACTATGAGCAATGGGTGGGTCAAAATTGACATTGCTAATATTGTATCCGTAACTCACACCTACCATATGTAATTTATTCTGAGCTGACGATAAGATAGGGCAGAAGAGTATAAATATTGAAAAAGCAATTTTTCTCATTATCTGAAAATTTCTTTAAGGTCAATTATTTGTGAAAGTTCCATACCCTCTTTGATATCAATTATTTCAGTACCTGATGGTAGTTGGTAGAGTCTCACCATTTCTGGCTGCCTCCTCTCTTTTAGCAATCCAGAGTCAAGAATTCCATTATTGTTGGTATCCTTGAATACCCTTATTGAATATTTTCCTGGATCTAAGTAAGGGAAGTCAAGAATTTTGTCAGTTGTGATTCTATAAGATCTAAATACCTTGTCACGAGACTGATTTATAAGTTCAATAACATATGATGAACCTTCTGTGCCTTTGATATCCAAATCAATACGCCCCATTTTTTCACTTCTTGGAAGCGTTACTTTTATTCCTGTAGAGTCATTATAGTTACCCGAAATATCTGTAAATGCTCTACCATCAATTGAAAGTATATAGTCATAACCTTGTTGGAGGGAATTTACTGGTTTAACAGTATAATTTCTTAATTCAAGAGAGTCGGCAATTAATTTATAACTCTCTGCTGCTTCAATACCCTTAGGTGTGACGGAGATAAATTTTATACTGTCTCTTATTACATCCTCTATTGGGGCTGGAAAAATAAGACGATAACCCTCTTTTTCAACTAGTGCTGGATTTGCGTCTACTTTTAAGTCAAGCAAATTTGTTCTGATATTTTTGGCTCTTTCACGTTCTCTTTGCTCTTGTTGTCGACTCTTTCTAGGTAAAACAAACCTTAAAGACTCTCTCTCTCTGACCAGATTATCAAGAGAATCGGTTTTCATATATGAAAGATTAAGATTCAAAGTGTCCGGAATTCTTCTAGTATCACCTTTAATCCAGAGAGTTAGACTATCTTTGGTTATATTAAAATGTTTAATAACATTGGATGAATCGAGTTCAGTAAAACCGATGGAGTCAATTACTACGTTGTGTGCATTAAATTTGATATAGCACTCTCTTTCAGATAATCGTTCGTAATTTCTAATAAATTGCCTGCTAGCCACCTCCCTGAAAAGATATAAACGGAAATCACTGATTCTTGCTAATGAAGATGTCGTATCTCTTGGGTCTATATACGCAAGTTCATCCATTCCATTTTTCATAACTTTCGTAGGGGTATATAGAGAATCAAGAAAGGCAAGTTTTTCGTTTTCAGGATTATATATATTATTACCATTTTCGTCAGAGAATGCAATTACTCTATAAGGTACAGGCTTAAGGTTTGTAATAATAAAATGACCCCATTTATCACTCTTTGAAATAGCAGAGGGAAGAGTATTATAGATGACGGAATCTGAGTGATTTTCATAAAAAGCTATAGTGATTCCGGGTAGTGGAAGTAGAGTAGTGGCATCAGCTATATTTGCAGTTGCAATAAGAGAATCAATAGAGTCTCCCGTTGAAAAGATATATCTATATGGGTTGAAAAGATTGCCTTCATTATTGTCTGCAATTGAGTTGTTGAAGGATATTGAATATGTTGTATTCTTTTTAAGAGAATCTGCAAATTGTGAAATAATGGATTTGCCTCTAACTTTTGTCTCAATCCGTCTTTTTACAGGTGGTGAAACTACAATATTCTTTTCAGGCTCCTTTAGCACTACAAATTCGTCAAACTTCATCTCAACTTTTTGACCACGAAGAGGAAAATTTACTTTATTTGAATCTGGATCTACTTTTAGTAATATTGGGGCAAGAGTATCCTTTTCCCCACCTGATGGTGGAGCAGTTGTATTGGCACAAGATGGTAAGAAACCTATTAGTCCAATAAACGAAACTATTATAATTGATGTATATCTCAATTTGTTAATTTGCATAGTAATTTTACTGATTATCCTTAATTTCTGAACGGACAACACTCATAACACCTTTAACTGAAGACATCTGTTTCATTAATTTTTCTAAGTCATCCACACTGTGAACGTATAAATCAATATATCCTTCAAATATACCATCGTGTGTTTCAATGAAAATTTTCCTGATGTTTACACTTAAAACTAGTGTTATGTATTGTGTTAGCTCATTAAGTATACCAAGTCTGTCAATTCCCCTCATATTAATTCTGGCAAGAAATGATAGAACAGTATGCTTACTCCATTTTGCTTTAACTATCTTCTCTCCATCTCTGGAAGCTAAATGAATTGCTTCAGGGCAGCTGTTTTTGTGAACTATTACAATATCATTTTCGTCAATAAATCCAATAACTTTATCTCCAGGAATAGGTCTACAGCAGGTTGCAACCTGATAAGAAAGAGTCTTTTCAACCGGATTCTCTTTTAATAAAAAATCTTTTTTAATATCAATCTTAGATCCTTTCTTCTCTTCCGAGATCTTTTGAAAATCTGCCGGATCGTCTGATAGTTCCTCTTCACCTTGAAAATCCCATTTGTTTTCAGAGTCTCCTCCAGTTATTTTGGAAAACTGCAGACTCCAGTATCGTACAAATTTACTTGTTGTATTTTTTTTAAGAACTTTAGAAAGATCTGTCAGATCTATTAAGTTTGCACCAATTTTACTAAAAAGCTCCTCCCTGTTATTGAGTTTATAATTTTCTGACAGCTTTCTGTATACTCTGGACATTGGCCTTATGCCCATAGATTTTAATTTATCATCTAGTATCTCCTGTCCTTTTTTCTGAGAGTCTTTGATCTCTGATTTGAGGACATCAAGTATCAAACTTTTTGCTTTTGCTGTTTTGATAAATTCAAGCCATTCTCTTTGAGGAGTTTGTGACTCGGCAGTTATAATCTCAACTTGATCTCCATTTCTAAGTTCATATGAAAGTGGAACAAGCTTAAAATTTGCTTTAGCTGCAATAGCTTTGTTACCAATTTCAGTATGAATTGCGTAGGCAAAATCAAGTGCAGTTGAACCTTTTGGAAGTGAACGAGACTCACCTTTAGGAGTGAAAATATAAATTTCAGATGAAAGAAGACCTGTATGAAATTTATCTAGAAACTCTAGTGCATTAACGTCTGGGTTTTCAAGCACCTCCCTTACTAAATTGAGCCATTTGTCCATATCTCCTTCTGAGGGAGATGACCCTTTGTAACTCCAATGAGCAGCAACACCTCTTTCAGCTAGGTCATCCATTCTGGTACTTCTTATTTGAACCTCGACCCAATTACCCTGGGGAGCCATTACAGTACAGTGGAGGGCTTCATATCCATTAATTTTGGGCGTGCTTACCCAGTCTCTAATTCTGTCAGTTTTAGAGAGATACAGCTCTGTGATTAGAGAGTAGATATGCCAACATTGAATCCTTTCAGGTTGATCTGGTTTTGCTTCAAATATGATTCTAACAGCATATAGATCATATATTTGTTCAAATGGGATAGATTTTGCATTCATCTTTCTCCAAATTGAATAGGGACTCTTTGTTCTTTTGGAGACGTTAAATTTAAAACCAGCACCGGTAAGGCTTTCAGAAATTGGCTCCATAAAGCTATCCATTGCACAACCTCTTTCAGCTACTGTTTGTGAAATTTTGGTCTGAATATTTTCATATTCCGCAGGAAGAGTGTGCATAAGCCAAATATTCTCCATTTCCGACTTTATGCTGTACAGACCGAGACGATGAGCTAGGGGTATAAAAATATACATAGTCTCGCTAAGAATCTTGGACTGTTTGTGATCTGGCATAAACTCAATGGTCCTCATATTATGAAGTCTATCAGCTAGCTTTATTAGGATTACTCTTACATCATCATTTAGAGTTAGAAGGATTCGTTTAAAGTTTTCGGCCTGACTACTGGTGCTGCTATCAAATGCACTTTTAATTTTTGTTAGACCATCAACAAGAGATGCAATCTTAGAACCAAAAAGCCTCTCAATATCATCTGTATTGTACTCTGTGTCTTCAACAACATCGTGCAATAGTGCAGAAACTATTGATTTATAGCCAAGCCCAATTTCTTTTACAACAATTTTTGAGACAGCAATTGGATGAAGGATATATGGTTCTCCGGATCTTCTCCTGACACCATTGTGAGCTGCTTTTGCAAAATCAAAAGCTTTAAGCACAATTTCGAATTCAGCTTGATTTGCACAACGTTTTAGACTTGCCAATCTAAGATCCTCAAATTCTCGTTCAATTAGTTCGTTATCCTTATCCGTAAACATATTGTTATTAATAAAGTAAGTCTCTTTTTCCACTCTTAATCATCGCCAGTTTTTCGGCAATATCAGATCTCTTTTTCTCATCTTTAATATAACTTAGCTCTCTCTCTATTAAATCGTAGCCAGCTTTTTTAGTATGCTCAGATGAATAATCTTCAATATATTCTGCCAGAGTAAGCATTGCATTTGGAGTGCAAAACCGTCCAATAAAACCAGGTATTGCGTACTCCATAAAGTGCTCTCCAGTTCTTCCCACACGATAACAAGAGGTGCAAAAACTTGGAATAAAACCCTTCGTAAGCAGCCACTCAATTACCTGATCAAGTTCTCTTCTATCTCCAACTTCAAATTGCTCTCTGTCAAGTTCTTGATTTTTTCCTCTCTCCTCTTGATATCCACCTATTTCAAGCCTTGTTCCTGCATCAATTTGAGATACTCCAAATTCAATTACAGCATCTCTTACCTCTGCGCTCTCTCTTGCTGTCATAATCAAACCTGTGTATGGAACTGATAGTCTGAGTATCGCAACTAATTGTTTAAATTGTTCATCGCTTACTTGGTATGGAAGATGTAGATCTAGTCCGTATGCAGGTTTTATCCTTGGGAAGCTAATAGTATGAGGACCAACGCCATATCTGTTCTGAAGATGATGAGAATGTTCAACAAGGCCAAGGACCTCAAATCTCCAATCGTATAATCCAAAAAGAGCGCCTATACCTACATCATCGTGACCTCCTTCAAAGGCTCTATCCATTGCATTAAGTCTCCACATATAATCACTTTTTACACCTGGGGCGGGGTGAAACTTTTTATATGTCTCTTTATGATATGTCTCTTGGAACACCTGAAAAGTGCCAATACCGGCATTCTTAACTGTTCTGAAGCCTTCGATTGTCATTGGAGCAGCGTTTATATTTACCCTTCGTATCTCTCCGTTACCAACCTTTACATTATAGCAAGTTTTAACGGATTGAGCAATAAACTCAGGGGTATACATTGGATGCTCTCCATATACCAGAATCAACCTTTTATGCCCCTCTTTTTCTAATTGAGCCACTTCTGCCACAAGTTCCTGATCTGAGAGAGTTCTTCTGACAGCTTTAGAGAGAGAGCTTCTAAAACCACAATACTGACAATTATTAATGCAGTAGTTTCCAATATAAAGAGGTGCAAAGAGAACTATTCTGTTTCCGTAGATTGATCTTTTAAGTTCTCTTGCTGTTTGATACAGCTCTTCCAACATTTCAGGAGATTTAATAGCAAGCAGTTGGGCTGTCTCTTCAACAGAAAGAGCTTGTTTCGACTTACTTTTCTGAAATATATCTCTTATTTTGGAAACATCCTCTTTAGTATTATTTATAAGATTATGAAGTTTGTCATCATCTATAAAATCTACAGCATCTTTAGTTAATTCAAGGTTCATTTTCATTTTTAATATTGTATTTGTCTACATTTTGATATGCGTGCGAAAGTTCCGCACCAAAAAGAATAATGGTCCAGCTAATGTTCATCCATACAAGAAACAAAGGTATGGCAGCAAAAACTCCGTAAACAGCATTTAATCCAGAAACAAGAAGCTGAGTCTCCAGATAAAGAAACTGAACAACTCCAAATGCAAACGAGACAACAAGTGAGGAGTTGAATGCTGCAGCAAATTTTACCTTAACATTTGGAATGAAGTAGTACATTACAGAGAAAACTATTGTTACTACTCCATAGAATGTTAGCCAGGTAAATATTGAGGTAATGGGAATAAATTTGTCAATCTGAAAACCAGCAGATTTAAGAGTATTGGTGTATATGAGAGCTAGAGATAAGAAAACTACTACAATCAGAGGTGATACCAACAATAGGAGAGGATAGTAGAGTGCTCTTTTTGCAAAAGATCTTCTGTTTTCTGCCTTCCATATATCATTAAAAGACTTCTCAATGCTCAACATAAGCCAAACTACGGTCCATAAAAGAAAAAGGAAGCTTATTATTCCAAAGAATCCGTTTTCTGCTGAGGATATAATATTATTTGCAAAATGTAGAATGTATTCAATTATTTCTTCATTTTCAGCAAAATATGAAAGAAGCAGATCTTCAAGATTTTTGGCTAGCCCAAATCCTTTTGTTACTGTAAACATAATAGCAACAAATGGTACAACTGACATAGCTGAGAAAAAGCTTAAATTTACAGCTTGCAATCCAACTTTATCATTAGTAAAACCTTTAATAGTAATAATAAGCACTTTAAGGTAGCGGACCATTCTCGCTTTCATTATACTAAGCTCAGAGAGATCCAGCCTCCAGATGTCATTTATCAGAAATTTTAAAATTCTCTGATACGTGTGTTTTATCTTTTTATACTTCTTCAATTAAGCTTATTCATAAATTTAACAGGATCAATAGTATACCTTATATGCTTTCCATAACCAATCTCTCCATTTTCGTCAAAGGCAAATAATTTAAAAACCAGTTTTCTTTCTTCAAAAGATATTAACTCAGCCTCTGCTGTTACTAATGCTCCAATTGGAGTTGCTCTTATGTGTTTTATATCAACCTCTGTTCCTACTGTATCAATATTCTCTGGTAGAATGCTTTTTGCAAGAAGATGAGCACTCTTTTCCATAAGAGCAATCATTGCAGGAGTTGAAAATACTTCAAGCAGACCGGAACCATAACTTGAGGCAGTATCTTTATACTCAACTTTCTGCTCAACTCTATATTTTTTTCCTACATCCATAGATATTATATAATTTTATCAGCAATCTCTTGAAATCCTGACATTTTTATTGAATTTGGAGCGCCCATTAACTCAACTGGTTCTGCAATTTTATTCCAACTCATTTTATCTGAGAAGGTTAGAAGAGATTTTAATCCGCCACCATTCCAGCTATATGAACCAAATAGTGCATAATTCTTCCCTTTTGGATTAATAACAGAGAGTTCGTGACAGAGATGCTCCATCATTGGGTGCATACCGGAATTATAAGCACAGGAACCAAGTATTACACTTTTATACTTCCATATATCGCTTAAAATATATGAAACATGAGTTTTTGAAACATCAAAAATCTTAATTTCTTTGATCCCTCTTTCAGCAATAAGTCTGGCAACGAAATCAGCCATTTTCTCAGTATTTCCGTACATCGATGCAAATGCGATAACCACACCATCCACAGATTCGTGTTTGCTCCATTTATCGTACAATTCCACAGCTTTCAAAGGGTTGCTTCTCCATACCGGACCGTGAGAAGGACATATAATCTTTATATCTAAATCTTGTAGTTTTGTGAATGCTTTTTGAACCATATTGCTATACTTACCCACAATATTTGAGTAGTACCGTCTCATCTCATCTTCGTAGCGATCAAAGTTGATTTCATCATCAAAGATCCCTCCGTCCAGCGTACCAAAGCTTCCAAATGCATCACAGGAGAAAAGAACTTGATCAGTTGTATCAAAAGTCATCATAGTCTCAGGCCAATGTACCCAAGGTGTTAAATGAAATGAAAGTTTATGATACCCTAGGTCCAGAAGATCTCCATCTTTTACCTCTAAAAAATTCTCCTCTGATAACCCAAAATATGCCTCAAGCATCTTAAAGGCTTTAATATTTGAAACAATTTTAAGAGATGGATAGAATTTAAGTAATATTCCAATCATACTTGAATGGTCAGGTTCCATATGATTAACTATCAGATAATCTAGTTTCTTATTTTCAAGAATTAAAGAGATCTGATCAAGATAATCATCTTTGGAACCGAATTCGAGAGTATCAACCAGCGCACTTTTTGTGTCATTTATAAGATATGAATTATATGATACACCATTTGGAAGAGGCCAGTTATTTTCAAACAGACTTTTCTTTCTGTCGTTTGTTCCTAGGTAGAATATTTTGTTGCTTATAACTATTTGCTTCATAAATTATTGCTAGTAATTTTAGTTATTATAGAAAATGTAAAAATAATCATTTATTTTCAATTAATTTGAAGAACTCCTCCTCTGTGATAATCTCTATGCCAAGCTTTTTTGCTTTCTCTAGTTTAGCCGGACCAGCTTCTGTTCCAGAAATAAGAAAAGATGTCTTGGAAGAGATTGAAGAACTATTTTTTCCCGAGTGTTGATCAATTACCTCTTTCATCTCATCTCTTGTTATGGAAAAATTACCTGATATTACTATAGTTCTACCAAGTAGAGCATCAGATTTTACATTTTTCTTATTTATATCACTTTCCATTGAAATTCCTGCATCTCTTAATTCATCAATTAATTTGATGTTAATTGGTTTTCTAAAAAAATTGTAGATTGATTTAGCGACAACTTCACCAACATCTTCTATATCAATTAATTCATCTATAGATGCCTGAGAGATTAAAGAAAAGTTCTTAAAGAAATTTGCGATTGATTTTGCACTCGTCTCTCCAACATATCTTATCCCAAGTGCATATAATACTCTGTAGAATGGAATTTTTTTGGAAGCTTCAACACTCTTCAAAAATTTATCGGTTGATTTTTCTCTCCATCCTTCAAATTTAATTAAATCTTCAGTTGTGAGTTTATAAAAATCTGCAACATTATTAAGTAATCCGTCATTAAATAGCATTTCAATAGTTGCCTCTCCAGCATTTATATTCATCGCCTTTCTGCTACAAAAATGGATTAGTCTACCCTTAATTTGTGTGGGGCAACCCTGAATATTAGGACAATAATGTTTTGCCTCATCCACCTCTTTAACTAAAGGAGTATTACAGTCCGGACAGAGAGTAGGAAAGCTAGGTATAGTAGCATTAATTTCACGTCTGCTTTTGTCAACAGATGTTATTTTAGGGATAATTTCACCTCCTTTTTCTACATAGACAAAGTCTCCGATATGGATATCTAAAGCCTTGATTTGATCTTCGTTGTGCAGCGACGCTCTTTTAACCTTTGTGCCGGAGAGAAGTACAGGTTCAAGATTAGCAACAGGTGTTATTGCTCCTGTTCTACCCACTTGATAGTCCACCGACAGAATTTTAGTTATGGCTTTTTCTGCTTTGAATTTATATGCGGTTGCCCATCTTGGTGACTTTGCTGTGTAACCGAGCTCTTTTTGCAGATTTAAAGAGTCAATTTTTATTACAGCTCCGTCTGTAGGGTAGGGCAGTGATTTCCTGTTTATGTCCCAGTAATTTAAAAAATCAATTACTTCGTTAATTGATGAGCATCTTCTTGTATGATTAGAAATTGGTAGTCCCCACGATGCAGCTGCCTGTAAAGCATCATAGTGAGTCTTTATATCACTTGATTCAAAAGAGAGATGATATAGAATAATATCAAGGCCCCTCTCTTCTGCTTCAGATGAATCAAGTAATTTCAGCGATCCTGCTGCTGCGTTTCTTGGATTTGCGAAAAGAGGTTCATCATTCTCCTCTCTTAATTTATTGAGTCTTTCAAAGTCACTCCAAGGCATAAAAATTTCTCCCCTAATCTCAAACTCTTCAGGGAAACCTTCTCCTTTCAATCTCTTTGGAAGAGATTTAATTTTAATGACGTTTCTAGTAACATCATCACCCTTTTCACCATCGCCTCTTGTAACAGCGTGAATTAATGTACCGTTACGATATGTAAGTGAGATTGCTGAACCATCAATTTTTAATTCACATACATAGTTTATAGAGTCATTTGTGTGTTTTATAATACGTTCATTAAAAGCGTATAATTCTTCCTTATCATAAGTATTACTTAAAGATAACATTGGGGATTTATGTAACCTTTGTACAAAGGCATTTTGATGATTTTCGCTAGTGATATCACTTCCAACTCTTACAGTTGGTGAGTTTATGTCGGCAAGTTCAGGAAACTTTTTTTCAAGCGTTTGTAGTTCATTTAGGAGCAAGTCATAAGAAAAATCAGATATAGTAGGCTGATTATCAATATAGTAACTCCTGTTGTGCTTTAGTATCTCTTCTCTTAGCCATTTAATTTTTTTAGTGGCCTCTAATACAGTTTTCTTCATAATCTTAATTAACAAATTTACATATTTTTTAATTATTGTTAACTTTGCAGGCTCAATAAAGTAAAGTAATGAAAAAATCGATTGTAATTTTGACGGGAGGAGGTCCCGCACCAGGTATGAATACTGTAGTGGGCAGTATAGCTAAAACCTTCATTTCAAATGGTTATCGTGTAATTGGTTTACACGGAGGATATAAAGGACTATTTTCTAAGAATCCCAAATATTCAGAACTTGACTTCTTAATGGCGGATTCAATTTTTAATAGGGGGGGGTCTTATTTAATAATGAGTAGGTACAAGCCTTCTCCTGTAGATTTTGAACAAAATTTTAACATTGAATTTTTTAAAGAGAATAATATAAAGCTACTGGTAACAATCGGTGGTGATGATACTGCATCAACTGCAAATAGAGTTGCCAAGTTTCTTTCTGAGCAAGATTATCCTATTTCAAATATTCACGTTCCTAAAACTATTGATAACGACCTTCCATTACCACTTGCACGTCCAACTTTTGGCTATGAGTCTGCTAAATCAGAAGGTGCAAGACTTGCAACAACCGTATATGAAGATGCGAGAACCAGTAATAATTGGTTTGTTGTTTGTGCGATGGGAAGATCTGCAGGCCATTTAGCATTTGGAATTGGATCAGCTGCTCATTATCCAATGATTGTTATTCCAGAGATGTTTAACAAAACAACAATTACTCTTGATAAAATCATAAAACTTGCAATTTCTTCAATTGTTAAAAGATTAACTCTAGGGATTGAATACGGATCTGTGATGATTTCGGAGGGAGTTTTTCACGAACTTGATGAAAGGGAGCTTAAAGAGTCAGGAGTAATTTTCTCATACGATGATCACGGACATCCTGAATTAGGTAAAGTTTCTAAAGCTCACATATTTAATGAACTATTAGAGTCAAAGCTAAGAGAGCTTGGAATTAAAACAAAATGCAGACCCGTTGAGCTAGGTTATGAACTAAGATGCCAGCCTCCTGTTGCCTATGACCTTGTCTATTGCACAGAATTGGGAATAGCTGTTCATCAGCTATTTGATGAAGGAAAGACAGGTTGTATGGTATATATCGACAATCTGGGAAAGGTTGAACCTCTTTTCCTAAAAGATATTCAGGATCCTAAAACCGGGAAGATTCCTCCAAGGCTTGTAAGTCTTGAATCTGACAGGGTTCAGGCTGTTATCAATAATATTATGCAGTACATTACAGAAGCTGATTATGAAGCTGCATCTGAATTTCTCTCAAATCCTGCTGAGTACGATTTTAGGAAAGTACTCAAATGGCAATAGCCATGGATGAAAAGATAATTATATATCAAACATTACCAAGATTGTCCGGGAATCGGGTTGAAAACCCAGTTCCCGGATATTCTTTTGATGTAAACGGAACAGGTAAGTTTATAGATTATACTGAAAGGGAGCTTGCTAATATTAAAAATCTTGGTTGTACACATATCTGGTTTACAGGTGTGTTAGAGCATGCAACGCAAAGTAAATGTTTAAATAATTTTTGCTTACCCGATTCTTCTGAAATAGTAAAAGGGGTTGCTGGTTCCCCATACGCTGTAAAAGATTATTATGATGTTGCACACTACCTGGCAGTAAATCACCAAAATAGATTGGAAGAGTTTGAAGACTTGATAAACAGATCTCATAAGGCAGGCCTTAAGGTTATAATGGATTTTGTTCCAAATCACTTATCAAGGAATTATCACTCTGATAAAAATCCTGGAGAATTTTCAGATTTTGGCCACGATGATGATAATTCTTTATCATTTTCCCCAAATAATGATTTTTATTATATTCCAAACACCCAATTCATTTCTCCTTGTTGCTCTGAATCAAGTAGTTTCAAAGAGTTTCCCGCAAAAGCTACCGGAAATGACTGTTTTAGAGAAAATCCATCTTATAACGACTGGTACGAAACAGTAAAGCTCAATTACGGAGTAGACTATTCAGCAGATAATTTAACTCATTTTAATCCAAGACCAAAATTATGGGATAAAATGTTGCATATACTTAATTATTGGAGCGAGAAGGGTATTGATGGCTTTAGATGTGATATGGCTGAGATGGTGCCAACTGAATTCTGGAGCTATGTAACCAAAGAATTAAGAATAAGTTATCCTAATCTTCTCTTTATTGCTGAAGTATATAATCCGAACCTCTATAAAAAGTATTTGGAGTCTGGTTTTAATCTTCTTTATGATAAGGTTGGTCTATATGACACATTAATTAATATCTTAAAGGGAGCTGCAAAACCATCCGATATTTCTTTAAGTTGGCAGCAATTAGGTAATATTCAGAGTTGTATGCTTAATTTTATTGAGAATCACGATGAGCAGAGAGTTGCTTCAGATTTTATTGCGCGTTCCGGCCACAAAGCTATTCCTGCATTTGTTGTCTCTTTGCTATTCAATAGAGCATCTTTTATGCTCTATTTTGCACAAGAATTAGGTGAAAAGGGGATGGATCAGGAGGGTTTTAGTGGAATTGACGGCAGAACATCGATATTTGACTTTTGGTCTCTTAAAACTATAATTAATTATAATAAAGGATTATATGATCTTGATCTAAAGCAAAAGTATAAGTTCTTGTTAAATCTTGCAAATGAAGAACCAGCCATACGATATGGTGAAACTTATGATCTGCAATATGCAAATATTGGATTTAATAATTATGATAGTAGCTCAATTTTTTCGTTTGCAAGGTTTGATAGTGAGGTAATTATACTTGTAATAGTTAATTTTTCAGATCGACAGAACGATGTATCATTAAATATCCCAGAGCACCTATTTAGCCACTGGAATATTTCTGACAACTCATTGTGTAATTCTATTGATTTGTCGAATGATATCAAGGGAAAACATCTTCTAAGTTCTAAAATACCTCTAAATTTTAGATTGAGAGAAAACTCTTTTTTGATACTTAAACTATTACTTCAATAATATCGTCCCAAGAAGTTGTATATCTATTTGATAGAAGATTTTGATTAGCCTTAATTCTATCTATACCTGCTGTTGCAATAACCAGGCTACTTTTACCGTATTTTGTATTGATTTCATCCAAAACACTCATCAATGAAGAGCCTCTAGTTTGTTCATCAATTGATTCAAATAATGAATATGTAAGATCAGATTTACTGGTAATTGAGGTTAATATAACTCCGCATTTTTTATAACCATATCCTTCACGATATATCTCTCTAAGTCCGTTACATGCATTTGATACAATTTTTAATGTGTTATCAGTCTGTTCCGTTAATGTTATTAATATACTTTGATTATGAATTGGAGCTCCTTCCCGGAACGGATTAGTTAGGATAAATACGATTATTTGATTACATACTCCATTTTGCCGTCTTAGCTTTTCTGCAGATTGAGATGCGAATGTAGCAACAGCCTTAAATAGGTCATCTAATTGAAAAATATCATTAGCAAAACTCCTGCTTGTGCATATCTGCTTTTTATCTTGAGTCCCATTTTCCAATGTAATACAGGGTTCGCCTTTTAATTCTCTCCAGGTTCGCAAGCCTGTTACTCCCATTCTACTTTTTATCCATCTTTCTTCTTTTTTGACAAAATCAAAGGCATTAAGAATGTTAGAAGAATTAAGCATTTTTGAATGAGCTCTTCCAATACCCCAGACTTCGCTAATAGGAAGGGATATTAGTACTTTATCAATATCGGCTTGATTAATCATCAAGCAAAAGCCCTTATTATCAGGGTGCTTTTTGCTAAGCCGAGTAGCTACTTTTGCTAGGCTTTTAGTTTTTGATATGCCAATACTTACAGGTATTCCAACTCCCTTTTTTATATTCCGGATAAGCTCTCTTCCAAGTTTTTCTGCCTTTTCCATTGAGACTCCTCTAAAATCAATAAATGCTTCATCAATTGAGTAGATTTCAATTGACGGAGTATTATTTCGGAGAATTTCCATTACCCTGTTAGAAATATCTCCATAAAGTGGGAAATTGGATGAATAACAGATAACGCCTTTATTTTTAATTAATTCTCTTAATTTAAAATATGGATCACCCATTTTAATGCCTACGGATTTTGCCTCGGCTGATCTTGATATAACACATCCGTCATTATTACTTAAAACTACCACAGGCCTTCCTTCTAATGATGGGTTGAAAACTCTTTCGCAGCTGACATAAAAATTATTGCAATCGATCAGGCCAAACATTGTCTATAAATTTTTCTAAAATCAATATAATAGCAGTAGCAACTAATAGCCCGGAGAGATTGGCAAGAACATCCATAGGATCACTTTCCCTGTTTGTGTTGAGTGATTGTAGTAGCTCAACTGTAATAGCAAGAGATACACCAGATATAAAAAGTACAAGATGAGAAGCTTTACCGAATTTTTCACGAAGCTCTTTTTTTGATGCAAGCCACGCGGAAAAGGGGTAGGGGAAGAACATAATAAAATGAGCAATTCTGTCTCCACGAATCCCAAAAATGTATTTTGACAAGTCAACACCTGTATCTTTAAATGAGTAGAGACAGAAAAAAAATACCATACATATGTATACAATAAATAGAATTCTAAATAAAACTCTTACTCTTTTCATTTATACCTTTTTAATGAGAAATACAACAATGCCCCAAATATAGAAATCATTATCTTTATTAACCCTTATAATCTTGAACTTTGGGTTTGATGGTATAAGTAATATATTGTTACCTTCAATTTGTACTCGCTTTAGGGTAAACTCTCCTTCAAGAAAACAAACCGCAAGACAATTATCGTATGGGTCTAGTGATTTGTCGATTACAAGAATGTCACCATCCTCAACACCCTCTCCAATCATACTCTCGCCTTTAACTCTCGCAAAAAAAGTTGTAGAGGGATTCTTAACCAGTGCTTTATTAAGGTCAAGTTTGTTTTCAAGATGGTCGTCTGCCGGAGATGGAAAGCCTGCGTGAACAGGAGAATCCGAAATTGTAACATAAACTGTACTTTGTTCCTCCGGAATGAATAGTTCAAGCCCTTTTCTACTGCTGTTGGTCATCGTTTTGCCCGTTGTGTAATACTTTGATAGAAGAAATTTTTCATACTGCAAATTTACTATTTGATAATGACAAGTTAAATTTTTGTTAAAAAAAACATAATGAATTAAAAATAATTTGATTAGAATTAAAAAAATATTACATTTGCAATAATGAATAAGTATCGCCTAAACTTAATGAAATCAGTGCTTTTCAATGTAAAAAGGTGTTATAGGATGACTCTACTATCTTTAATTCTGTTGCTCGTTAGCTCATTTACAACTGCTCAGAATAGAATTGAAGAGTCGCTCTATAGAGCTGGCTTTGAGAATGTAAGGCACATTTCCAAACCAGGTAAGGAGATATTATTTATAGAGAATAAGGCTTATACAAACAACCAAAAAGCCATAATTGCAGCGAGAGAAGAGATACAACTTCTTAAAGAGGAGTTTCAATCTGATAATGTTGATGTGATATTTATGGATGAAAAGATCCCAATTCTTAGAATGTACACAACTTTGTCAAATGAGGGTGATGAACTTATTTGGAAATCTGATTTTATGCTAGAAGAGGGGGTTCACGAAATTAATTCAATAAATGGAGATAAATTTGAATATGAATCAGCCGGAAAGGTTAGCCTTAACTTTTACCCAATATTCAGATTCAAAAACTCTAGATTGGATGTTATGTATCTACTTCAGTTTAATATTAATCCTACTTTAGAAGTATCTTTATGGAGAGGTGCCAAAGCTACAGCTCAGGTAATTTTCCCGGTTGTTAATGATTATTCAGTAGAAGAGGGTAAGATACGCCCTGGGTTCTTAACTCTTTCTCAGCAACTTCGCCTTCCTTATAATATATATTCAATGATAACAGTTGGAAATTTTAATATGTTTAGAGGCGGAGTAGATTTAAAACTCTATAAATCTTTAACAAAGAAAATTGGGGTTTTTGCTCAGATGAGTTATACTGCATATTCCGTTCCTATGTTTGATGACTGGTTATATTCTAACTT
The DNA here is from genome assembly GCA_028700975.1 of Bacteroidales bacterium. Classification (GTDB taxonomy): domain Bacteria; phylum Bacteroidota; class Bacteroidia; order Bacteroidales; family UBA932; genus Bact-08. The sequence goes on from JAQVRQ010000022.1 coordinate 19,666, forward strand.
TAATACTCTTACTTGGAAGGTTGGTGCAAATTATGTTTACAAGCCACTTAAAATGATTTTGAGTGCTTCAGTTGGGAAATATCTTGGGAATGATATATCTGTTAGGGGCGAGGTAACAAGATATTTTAAGAATGCTGCTGTCGGATTTTATGTTCAGTCAATGGATATACCGGATTACCCAATAAATGGTGGCTTCTTTTTTGCAATTTCAATTCCTCCATATAAACATAATAGGAACAAATTTGTTAGAGTTTCTGCTGGTGACTATTTCCCGCTAGAGTATATTGCGAGACCATATACTCAACACGGAAGATACTTCACTACCTCTCCCGACGAAAATTCGTCGTACAATTTTTTTAACAAAATACATTTAAGTCAACTATTTGAAAATTAACCAATAATTAACCAACAAGATTTATGAAAGCAAGAAAATTCTTTACAACACTTATGGGAGTAGCTTCAGCTACACTCTTGGTTGCGCTTTTTACAAGTGCTTGCACAAAGGTGGATGAGCCTACTCCTCTTCCACAACCACAGCCAGCCACTTATTCAATTAAGGGAGAGGTATACAACAATCAAACCAGTACTGCTCTTGCGGGTGTTACTGTTCAGATGGGAACTCTTACAACAACTACAGATAATGCCGGTAAATTTCAGTTCCTTAATCTTACTACAGCAGGAAAGTATGTTATCAACCTTTCAAAAGATGGTTTCTTACCGACAGCTATCTCTTTGGAGTTTCAGCCAGCTGCCCCTAACCACGCTTTAATTTACACTGTCTCAGCTAAAATGGTACCTTATATTCCAGGTGGAACGTATATTGAACCATCAGTTGGAGGCACATTGTTTATTGAAGGTGGTGCTCAAGATGCAACTCTAACAGTAGATGCTAATACAGTTGTTAAAGATGCAAATGGAGCTACAGTAACTACTGCATACCAGATTGTTGCTAATGAGACAACAGACCAGTCAACAGAAACTGAATTGCTTCCTGCTCTAAAGGTATTTACCTTTGCTCCTACAGGATACACATTTACTCCAGCTCTTACTCTTACAGTTGATAATCCTCTTACAAATTATCAATATTCAAATCTTGTTCTTCAGTATTTCACAAACAATGCTTGGGAGACTCAAAGTACACCTGTTACATTTGACGAAACGGATAATAATTATGTAACAATGATTAGCCACTTCTCTTCTTATAAAGTTGCATTTGATACAGAAGTAACCGCTGGAACAACAACAGAAGAAAATATTACAGTTATTGATAGTCTTAAGATAAATAGAGGTCTAACAGATGTTACCTGGAGTAACTGGGTTCACGTTAAGAAGAGCGGATATGTATTTGAAGGATCACTTAACACAATTCTTACAAATGCAGGTATTGCTGATGCTGGTGATCAAGCTGAAATTATTGCTTCAATTAAGAACATTGTAACAAAATTCAATAATGGAGTAGCTCCTGCTGATGCATTTACATCAGGAAATGATACTTACGTTAACGAAAGAGATATTCCAAGTCTTACATATATGATTATTACTGGTAAACAAACATTTACAAGGAATACATATACACTTAAGGTTAAGACTCTTGATGGAACAAGTGAAAAAACTATTGTATTCACCACTGTACACGCTGGAACAGTAGATATTGAGTTTGACCTTAAACAATACGATGAGCACGCTCACGGTCATTATCACGGTCACGACCACGGTCTAGGTGGCGGAGGTACTATATAATCGCTCAATTTATCTCTGAATGAGATTAGACAGATCTATTTCTAAGTTGATGTTGGGAGCAGTTGTTCTGCTCCTGACATCTTCTTTTATAAACGCACAGACTACTTTAGGTGTTACAGGACTACTGAATAGTCCCACTGCAGAAATGTCACCGGACAAAACTGTTAAAATTGGTGGTAATTTTTTACCAAAACAGTTTACTACTGATACTTGGGATTACCATACTTTTAATTTCTTCATTAATATTACTTTTCTATCTTTTGTAGAGGTATCAATGAACAATACTGCATTTGATTTATGGGATGCAGGTTACTTCAGCAATGTTGATAGATCTATCTCTTTAAGGTTAAGACCTCTGAAGGAGGGAAAGTATTGGCCATCAGTTGTAATTGGTTCAAATGATGTTATCTCTACAGCCAGTCTTGTTAGTTATGCACAGGGTAACAAATATTTTGGTACTCATTATATTGCCTTAACTAAACATTTTAATTTTGGAGAAAATTCATTAGGCCTCCACGCTGCTTATAATATTCCTGTAAGTGTGCACGTTATGCAAAAATTTCCAATTTCTGGTGGAGTCTCCTTTTCACCTTCCTTTCTTAAAGAGTTAAATATAATTGCTGAATACGATTCAAGAGATTTTAATATTGGTGCAAATGTTTTATTATTCAAGCACCTCTATTTTCAATTTTTTATGAACGAGCTTAAGTATCCAGTCTTTGGGATGCATGTACAGTTCGCAATTTAAATGTTAGCTTGTAGAAATACAGGCTTTTTTTTTATGAAAAAATTTCTATTCATTGTTTCTGTTACACTTCTATCACTTCATATCTCTTTTATCTCATACTCCCAAAATGAATCAAACCCGGAGGGATCGTGGTATGGTTTGCTTAATATTCAAGGGGTGGAATTAAAATTGGTTTTCCACTTATTGAAAGATGGTAACCTCTATACAGCTTTAATGGACAGCCCTGATCAACACGCATATGGAATTCCCGTTACATCTATCACATTTGAGAACTCTATTTTAAGAATAGCAGTTAGTAATGCAATGATTGAATATGTTGGAGTTTATACTGGCAACAGGTTTATGGGTACCTTTAAACAGGGTGGTGCATCCTATCCTCTTAATCTTTCAAGAAGAGCATTTGATATTCCTAAAAGACCTCAAGAACCTCTTAAACCATACCCTTATACTGAAGAAGATATTTTTTTTGTGAATTATGATGATAGTATTGTATTAGCCGGTACGCTTGCATTACCAAAATCTAATGGTATACAGACAGCTGTTGTTCTTATCTCTGGGAGTGGTCCCCAAAATAGAGACTGTGAGATAATGGGACATAAACCATTTTTAGTCATATCTGATTATCTTGTAAGAAGAGGAATCGCTGTTTTAAGATATGATGACAGAGGCATAGGTTATTCAGGAGGAAAACAGGCTAATTCAACAACAAAAGATTTTGCAAGTGATGTTGTATATTCTTTAAAATATTTAAGGAGTAGGAGAGAACTAATATCTGCTAGGATAGGAATGATTGGACATAGTGAAGGAGGTGTAATAGCACCAATTGTAGCATCAAATGAAAATCTTGCTGATTTTATGGTACTACTTGCCTCTCCAGCAATGAAGGGCTATGAAGTTATTCTTAAACAGCAGAGTTTGATTGCTGCAGGATCCGGAGTATCAGAAAAAGAACTTTTAGAATATGAAAAAACATCACAAGAATTGTTTGACTTGGTCGGAAAAAATAGAGAAAATCCACACTTACTAGATTTAGTAGTCGAATTTATGAAGCAGAATGCTCCCAATGAGATAGAGTCTACCATTAGGAGTCAGGCTAAAGCTATTGTTAATCCTTGGATGCTTGATTTTCTGTTTTATGATCCAATTCCGGCTCTAAATAAATCATACATTCCTGCTTTGGCCTTAAATGGTGAGAATGATCTTCAGGTTCCTGTGAGTAATTTAAAATTGATTGAAGAGTCATATGGAAGAAAAGATTTAATTACAGTTATGGGAATCCCTGGCGTAAATCATCTTTTTCAAACCTCTTTAACCGGACTACCTCAGGATTATTCAACAATTGAAGAGACTTTCTCAGAAAAGGTGTTGAAAATCATCTATGAGTGGGTATCTACACACTGACAGTCAGGTTATTAACTGAATTTTTGTCAGAAAATATTTAAAAAAAATGACATTGTGTCTTATAAATTAGCCAATTTTATAATTGGTATCTACTTTGATATTATATATGCAAACGAACATTAATAATTTTAAAGGAGGTAATAATATGACACTAATAAGAAGAAATCAATCGCTACCTGCGTTTACAAATTTTTTTGATGATTTTCTCTCAAATGAATGGAATGAATGGGGTTTAAAGAATTATTCACGTACTAATACAACAATTCCTTCAGTAAACATTCTTGAAAATGATGAGAGTTTTAAAATTGAGGTTGCAGCTCCCGGTCTTGAAAAAAATGATTTTTCAATAGAGGTTAATAAGGGGACTCTTAAAATTTCATCAGAAAAGAAAAATGAAAACGAGCTAAAGGAGGATAGCTATTCCAGAAAAGAGTTCAGCTATCAATCGTTCTGCAGATCTTTTAGTCTGCCACTTACTGTCGATAGTGACAAAATTGAGGCTAAATATGATAAGGGGATTTTGCTTGTAACAATTCCAAAAAGAGAAGAGGCAAAGCCCAAACCAATTAAAATGATAGAAATACAGTAAGTTGAATGTCATATTATAAGAGGAGGTTCATAGAATCTCCTCTTTTTTCTTTTGCAGGATTATGAGATTGGGCTTTTAATTCAACAGAGTAAGGGAAAGCGAAATCTCTGATATCTCTTCCTTCTAGCCAGCTGTGCTCATCATTCTGCTTTAAAATCACAGGCATCCTTTGCTTTGTGTTGTGTATTTCACTCATTAGTTCGTTAGCTTGTGTTGTGATAATTGAAAATGTTCCAAATATCTCTTGATTCATAGGATTTTTCCACCAAGAATATATACCAGCAAATGCAAAAAGAGAATTATCTTTAGTAGTAATCAAAAATTTTTCGGTAGAACTTTTCCCATTGCTTAATTTGTGTTTCCATTCATAAAATCCATCAGCAATAATGAGGCATCTATTATTCAAATTATTCTTAAAGGATTTAAGTTGAGAGAGAGTTTCAATTCTAGCATTAAGAGTGCTTTTTCGAATCTCTACAGATTTAGACCAAGTGGGAATAAGACCCCAGTATAGAAGAGAGATTTTGTTTGGGTCTATATTTGTTATAGTTTCACAAACAGGATAAGAAAATCCATTATAATTACCCTTAGATACTAGATTATCATATTCTGCTCTTTTTATCTTAAATCTTTTAGCAACTTCAAGAGCTTCTTTTGTTTGTCTAAAATAAAAACACATTAACCTTTAGCGTATTTTTCAATAATCTTGAAGAGCTCAGTTTTACTAATGGGTTTTGATAAATAGTCATCACAACCTGCCTCAAGGATTTTTTCTCGATCGCCCGAAATTGAATATGCTGTTTGAGCAATTATTGGTAAATGTGGCTTCTCTTTTTTAATAATTTTAGTCGCTTCAAATCCATTCATATCGGGCATATTAATATCCATCAAAACTAATGATATTGTATCATCGGAGAGGGCAATATTAACAGCCTCTCTACCACTTTTTGCCCTTGAAATTAGAATGCTAGTTCTTTTTAGTATTGCTTTAAGCAATAAATAACTAGGCTCATCATCCTCTGCTAGGAGTAATCTTTTACCGGAAAAATCATAAGAAATATTATCCATTGAATCTCCTTTTTTAATATTTATAAAGTCATTATCTGTTTTAATGAGAGGTAAGGTGAATAGAAAAGTACTTCCTTGGTTGAGAGTTGATTCTACCCATATATTACCTCCAAGATTTTCAACAAGCTTTTTACTAATGGATAATCCAAGTCCTGCACCTGAAAAGCGTTTAACTTGAACAGCATCTTCTTGATGAAACTCTTCAAAAATAATATTTAATTTGTTTTCAGGTATTCCAATTCCTGAATCCTTGACAAAAAATTGCAGGAAGTTCTTGTTATCAATTGTTATTGGTCTGTATCCATATTCAATAATTCCCTTTTCAGTAAACTTGAGTGCGTTCTTTAAGAGGTTTACAAAAATCTGCTTTAATCTTTTTTTATCTGTGACAATTATTCTGTTGTCCCTTTTTGTATCCATAGATGAAGAGATAGATAGTTTAACAGACTTTCGACCCATCAGTTTCTGCTCTCTGGATATTATTGCAAATATTTCATTAAGTACATCAGCAAGCTCAACCTTTTCAAAATTCAGTTTAATTTGGCCAGATTCAATGAGGCTTATATCAAACAGTTCTTCAATAAGACTTAAGAGATGCCTACCACTTTTGTTAATTGTTGTAGCGTAAGAGTCGATATCCTCCTTAGTGAGATCTTCAGATATGAGATCGGAAAAACCTATTATTGCATTAAGTGGAGTTCTGAGCTCGTGAGACATTGTGGCTAGAAATATCGTTTTAATTTTATCACTCTCCTCAGCTCTGTTTTTAGCTTCAATTAAATCACTAATTAATTTTTTCTCTTTCTCCCTCGCATTAAAAAGATCTGTAATATCTCTCACTACAACTAGTCTTGCATCTCTTCCTTCGTAAACTAAACTGTGTGAGTTAATTTCAACCCTTATTATTTCATCAGATTTTAATAGGTGTCTCCAATTTTTGTTAGTAATATTAATCTTTTCTCTAGTCTCCTTTACATCTTTTATCAGAAGTTCAACATCATCGGATGGTCTGATATCCTTTATTGTCATCTTGAGAAATTCATCTTTAGAATAACCATATTTGGCTATAGCAGTGTTGTTTACTTTTAAAAACTTTAAAGTATTAACATCATAAATCCACATTGGCTGTGGATTATGCTCAAATAGGTAGTCAGCTAGATTATTTTTCTCCATAGAAGCGGAAAGATACTTAAAGTCAAATTTATGAATTATTCTTTAACAGATATGACTTTAAGTATTTTTTCTATTCCATTTCTAATAATGTCAGCGATCTCTTCAGCTGACTTATGATATCCTTTCTCTTTTAATGATGTTATAAATTCTGAATGATTTCTACCTTTTCTGTAGTCAGGCTCTTTTACAGGATGTTTAAGATACTTACTTATAAATTCAGGGTCTTCAGAAATATTTAGAACAGCGTGATAGAAGTATTTATGATCTTTAAGGTACATTGAAGAGCCCATTATCTTTTGTTCTCCTATTGAGAGATCTGAAATTCCCCTTGAATATATACCTGAAATTCCATTTTTCTGAAATTCTTCAATTAATGATTTATTAATTATTTCAAATATTTTCTTCGGATGCTGGAGT
>JAQVRQ010000023.1 GCA_028700975.1 Bacteroidales bacterium
TGTCTGGCTCCCTCTTTCGTTTCCGATTTTGATGATGTCTCTTTTGTTAATTTTCTGAAATCCTTTTATGCTCTTGGCTTTACCGGTGTATCTGAAACTGCATTGGGTGCAGATGTTGTGGCTAAGGCAACAGCTAAATATCTTGACGAGGCTAATAGTGGAGTTCTTCTTGCAACCTGTTGTCCATCTGTTGTAAACTATATTAAGATTTATTGTCCGGAACTTGAAGGTAACCTGGCCCCCTTTGTCTCACCAATGATTGCCCACGCAAGAATGCTCAGAGCCGCCGGAAAAAGAGATTCAAAGTTAGTCTTTATAGGACCTTGTATAGCTAAAAAGCAAGAGTCAGATGTGTACGGAGATGAGATAGATGCTGTTCTTACTTTTGAGGAGTTCAGAAATCTTTTGGAGGTTGAAGGGATCAATTTTCAGGATATGGATAGGATTGAACTGCCAAAAGGGTTTGTAATAGGTGCTTCTGAGAGGGCAGGGCTATTTCCTGTTGATAGCGGGATGATTAGTACAATGTGTGGTGAGATTAGACCGGTAGACTCTGGTTATATGAGCTTTTCCGGTATGAAATCCGTTATGGAAATATGTGGGGAGCTCTCTTCGTGGACTCCTGAAAAAAAGGTTTTTATAGAATTAATGGCCTGCGATGGTGGCTGTATAAAGGGTCCTGCAACAAGAAAAAATCCAGGCGTTGCTGTAAAGAGAAATAGGCTTCTCAATGATTTTGACCTGTTTAAAAGATCTGGTCTTGCGGTTCCTCTTAAATATTCAGAGATTGATATTTCAAACAGTAAATATCAGATTCCTTATAAAATTAATTGTCTGTATAGTGAGGAGGAGATTAAGAGTGTCCTTGTTTCAATGGGAAAACAGAACAAGTCAGACGAGTTAAACTGTTCCGGTTGTGGTTACGATAATTGCAGGGCATATGCTTTGGCAATACTTGAGGGAAAGGCCGAGAGAGAGATGTGTATTTCTCAAATGAGGAAGGAGGCACAAAATCAGGCATCAATTCTTCTTCGTAAAATGCCGTATGGAGTTGTGCTTGCAGATGAAAATCTAAGGATAGTTGATGCAAATGAGAAATTCATTGAGATGGGAGGTGGAGAGATTCAGATGATTTCAGAGGCATTGGGGGGGCTGGCAGGAGCGGACTTGAAAAAGATAATCTCATACCATAAGTATTTCTCAGCTGTTCTATCATCGGGAGAGGAGAACAGAGAATTTGATATTCGCGAGGAAGGGAGAAATCTTTCTCTATCAATTATTTCTATTCAGCCTCATAAAATAGTGTGTGGAGTTATTCAAAATATGGATGACTCTCAAGTTATTAAAGATATAATATCAGATAAAATAAAAGAGGTTATCAGGCATAATGCCGAGTCTGTTCAGCGGATTGCATATATCTTGGGAGAGAGTGCGTCGTTCACTGAAAGTGTATTAAATTCTGTTGTAGAAAAGAAACGGTAAATTTTATTCAAAACAGGGAAAATGTTTTTTGGCGAAGAAGAGGATCAATTTTTTATTGAAATAGCACACACACAAGAGTTCAAAAATGGACAAGTAGTGGGTGGCGATACTTTTCTATCCAGAAGTATATCCGGGACAGACCGTTTTGGAGCTATTTTATCTGATGGTTTAGGCAGCGGAATAAGAGCAAATGTGCTAAGTACGCTTACAGCCTCAATGGCAATGAATTATATGCTTCACAATAGACCTTTGCCCGAATCTTTACGTACGATACTTGATACTCTGCCTGAGGATGCCGGTGAAAAGATAAGCTATGCAACCTGTTCAATGTTTGATATTGACAGAAGTGGTGAGGCTCACATAGTTGAGTACGATAATCCTGACTATATTTTATTGAGGGGAAGCAGGCATTTTGAAACAAGAAAAAGGTCTCTCAAAATAAATACCAGACAAGGTGTTCGCTCGATGCTTGAGAGTAGGGTAATGCTTTTTAAGGGGGATAGGCTAATCTTTTTTAGCGATGGTGTCACCCAGAGCGGACTTGGAAGCGTAAATTACCCGGCAGGATGGGAGAGGAGTGGAGTTATCTCTTTTCTGGAAGATTTTGTCTCAAAGCACCCGGAGATCTCCGCAAAAGAACTTTCAAAAATTGTTATGCAAAAGGCCCTTCATAACGATCTCTTTATAGCAAAGGATGACATTACCTGTGCAGTTGTCTACCTGCGAGCACCCAGAAGAGTTCTAATTTGTACCGGTCCCCCTTTTGATAAGGGAAGAGATAAAGAGATGGCATATGAATTTGATAATTATAATGGAAAAAGAGTGGTGTGTGGTGGTACAACAGCACAAATTCTTTCCCGGGAACTTGGTAGAAGAGTGACCGGAGACGGAAGGCATCAGCTTAAAACAATACTCCCTTCAACAGCCAAAATGGAGGGTGCAGAGTTAGTTACAGAGGGAATCCTAACATTAGGCCATCTAGCAGATCTTCTTCAGAATTGGAAAGAGGGATCTAAAATTGAAGATTCTCCCGCAGGAGATATATTAGCACTTATTCTTCAACACGATATAATAGATATTTTAATGGGTACAAGAATTAATGAGGCTCACTATGACCCATCTCTTCCTGTTGAAATGGAGATAAGAAGAAATCTTGTGCGAAGGCTTAAAGTGCTTCTTGAGGGTGGAAATTTTATGAAAAAAGTGAGAATTAAGTATATTTAAAGCGTTTTTCGTAAACCCTTAACTATACAACTATGAAATCTCATAATTCACACTTTTATCCAACCACACTTATCTCTCTGATTGTCCTTTCACTTCTTTTCCTGCAATGTGCCTCCAAAGGTTCTGATGTTATAGTTGAAGACTTGCTTGCAGAGTGGACTTTTACTAAAGGTATAGAGGGCCCTGCTATTGATATTAATGGGAACCTTTTTGCAGTAAATTTTGCTGAGCAGGGAACAATTGGGATTGTAACTCCTGAAGGCGAGGCATCTCTTTATGTAACATTGCCTGAAGGCTCAATTGGAAATGGAATAAGATTTGATAAAGAGGGCTTTATGTATATTGCCGATTATAAAATGCATAATATACTTAAGGTAGACCCTGTTACAAAAATGATCTCTGTTTTTGCTCACGACAGTACAATGAATCAGCCAAATGACATTGCAATTTCACCAGTTACTCAGTATCTGTATGCAAGTGATCCAAACTGGAAAGACTCCACAGGTAAATTATGGATGATTGACAGAGATGGAGTAGTAACGCTACTTGAGGAAAATATGGGCACTACCAATGGTGTTGAGGTTACTCAGGATGGAAGGAGACTCTATGTAAACGAATCTATTCAACGTATAGTGTGGGTTTACGATATCTTTGATGATGGGAGTATTGGAAATAAACGTCAATTTTTAAAATTTGAAGATTATGGAATGGATGGTATGAGGTGTGATTCATCAGGAAATCTATATATTACCAGACACGGAAAAGGGACTCTTGCTATTTTTTCTCAAGATGGAGAGCCTATTAATGAGATATATTTGAAAGGTAAACTTTGTTCAAATATTGTCCTCTCAAAGGATGAAATGAGTGCTTATATTACAATGGCAGACAGAGGGTGTTTTGAGGTTGTAAAACTCTAAATTTAAAATTCCAATATATTAGTCTATAATTAATTATAATCAAAATGACTGACAAAGAGAAATGTGTTGTCTGTAAAAATTGTGATAATGAGTTTACTGGTAACTACTGTAATAACTGTGGACAATCTGCCAAAGACTACGATAGGCCATTTAGTGTGTTAATTGTAGATGCAATGGCAAATATTTGGGCATTTGATACAAGATTGTGGACAACTCTTAAATCAATTCTGTTAAAGCCCGGAGAGATGGCTATAAATTATATTACTGGTAAAAGGATCAGGTATATGCCACCTTTTAGGCTCTATCTCTTTATCAGTTTTATTTTTTTTATGCTTTTAAGGATCTCAGCAAATTCAGAAAGCAATACAAAAATAATTTCATTCAATAATGATAGTGATAAAGGAGTTGACAAGGAGCTTATACAGGGGGGTGAAATTGTTAGAGAGAGAGAAAATAAAGCAAGTATTGCAGAAATTGATAATATAGATAAAGAGTCAGTATCGGAGCAGAAAAGCAAAAGTGAGTTGGCAATTTCAAATTTCATCACATATCTCTCCTGGGCACTTATTATAATGATGCCTTTGTACGCCTCTCTGCTTTGGGTTTTATTCAGAAAGAGGCAGAAGCACTATCTTGCCCATTTTATATTCGCTCTAAACCAACACGCCTTTCTATTTATAATATTATCAATTTTAATTATATTAACATTGGCTTTTCCGGATAAAAGCTCCTCTTATGAAGCGTGGCTTCTTATGTTGTTTCCGGCCTATTTGGTCGTTGGAGGGAGAACTCTCTATAAAGCTCGTTGGAGGAGTATTATTATCAGAATGTTTGCCGCCTTTATTCTTTATATGATTATTGTGATATCAATAATTATCCTGGTCGTGACTATAATATTTCATCAATTAAATTGATTTAAGTGTAAAATAATTTTACTTAGTGTAAAAATATATTTTACATTTTACTTGGAATGTAAAATGTTTTTTTTATTTTTGCTCTCAGAAAGAGGAGAGCATGTCACTAAAAACTTACATAAAAATTCTAACAGTTTCAGCAGCAATGCTATTCTCGTTTGTGGCCATCTCACAGGTTAAGGTTACGGGATATGTATTTGCAGAGGTAGTAGAGTCAGTAAGTGCTACATCCAATGCCATTACCAATATTCAAACACAAATATCACCTGCCGGCACTAATGAAAATATTGATTTAGGATCCATTACTTTAAATTCAGGAACCAACCTTTCATATAATGTAATGATGACAAATACCTCAATTTCGGATTCAAAAGGTGATCAGCTGGATATGCAAATTTATTCTGCAAACAGCGATAAATCTATAGTGGAAATCAAAGGTAAGATTGCTGATAATAATTCAGTGGGACAATTCAAAGGGTCCTACACAATGATATTTGCATACAATTAAGTTCGTAGTAAAATAGTTTTTCAAAGTAAGCAAAAGGCAACCATTGGTTGCCTTTTTTTTTGCTAAAAACTCTATTGTTGAGTATAATAATTTTACGTTAGTGTAAAGAAATCTTTCGTTCAAAAAAGGGTAAAAAAGTATTTTAAAAATTTTTAAAAATTTTTCAAGCTTTATAAAGTAAAGGTAGACAATTAGATACGATTTTTTATAAAAGATAAACAATCATCGTGCCACAATTATTTTTGTTCGCGGCATATTTTGTGACTTATAAGGGTCAGAAGTAAAATTGAAAAACAAAAAAGAATTAAAAAAATAACAATTATGAAAGCAATTAAATTTTTCGCACTAGCAGTAATTTTCTCAGGAGTATCAGTAATGGCATCAGCACAGAATCCAACACAAACAGCTACAGCCGATGCATCAGCAACTATCGTAACACCAATCGCAATTGTGAGAGAGGCAAATTTAGCATTTGGTAATATAGTAGCATCAGCCGCAGGCGGAACAGTTACTGTTGGAACCAACGGAGAAGCAAATCGTACCGGCGTAGCCGCTCCTTCAATAGTAGGTACAGTTACAGCTGCTCAATTTAAAGTAACAGGGATGTCAGGTTCTACTTACGCTATATCACTTCCTGCAGACGATGCAATTATTTTGAAAAGTGGAGTAAATGAGATGAAGTTGACCGGTTTTATCAACAACGCAACAAAAGTACTTACAGATGGTTCCGAGACATTTAATGTGGGAGCAACCCTTAACGTAGGCGCAAACCAGGCAGCCGGTAGTTACACCGCTACTTTCCCAGTAGTAGTAAACTACAACTAGTATTAAAAGATAAGTTAAGCAATGAAATAAGTGAGCGCTACTAATAATGGCGTTCACTTTAATAGTAGAAAAATGTCTTAAAAAAATATTATGCTCAGGTTAACTATGAAAATAATTCTGCCTTTTTTATCTATATTATTTAGTTTAACTCTAATGGCTCAAACTTCTGTAACATCTACGGCAACGGCAGAGGTTATAGAGGCGTTAAGAGCGGCAGAGATAGCGGCTTTGAACTTTGGTAGATTTTCACCTGAGACATCAGGGGGTGAGATTAGGGTAACTCCTCAAGGAGTAAGAAGTTCTGATGGAACAGTTAGCTTGAGTGGTGGTCAATATAACCCCGCAAGTTTTCAACTGGTAGGCCAAAGTGATGCTACAATTTCAATCATTTTGCCACAGTCATCAACAACCTTAATCCACCAATCTACAGGCAAGACAATGGAGGTTTACAGGTGGGAAATGAACAATATAACTAATGTAGGGACAGCTGTTCTTACAAAAGGAACTTTAATACTAAGTATAGGAGCTACATTAAAAGTTGGGACAGTTGCAGACAATCCTATAGGAAAGTATAGTGGAACCTATGTGATAACTTTCTCATATAATTAGAAGGGTAAAAACTCTATTGTTGAGTATAATAATTTTACGTTAGTGTAAAGAAATCTTTCGTCCGGAAAAGGGTAAAAAAGTATTTTAAAAATTTTTAAAAATTTTTCAAGCTTTATAAAGTAAAGGTAGACAATTAGATACGATTTTTTATAAAAGATAAACAATCATCGTGCCACAATTATTTTTGTTCGCGGCATATTTTGTGACTTATAAGGGTCAGAAGTAAAATTGAAAAACAAAAAAGAATTAAAAAAATAACAATTATGAAAGCAATTAAATTTTTCGCACTAGCAGTAATTTTCTCAGGAGTATCAGTAATGGCATCAGCACAGAATCCAACACAAACAGCTACAGCCGATGCATCAGCAACTATCGTAACACCAATCGCAATTGTGAGAGAGGCAAATTTAGCATTTGGTAATATAGTAGCATCAGCCGCAGGCGGAACAGTTACTGTTGGAACCAACGGAGAAGCAAATCGTACCGGCGTAGCCGCTCCTTCAATAGTAGGTACAGTTACAGCTGCTCAATTTAAAGTAACAGGGATGTCAGGTTCTACTTACGCTATATCACTTCCTGCAGACGATGCAATTATTTTGAAAAGTGGAGTAAATGAGATGAAGTTGACCGGTTTTATCAACAACGCAACAAAAGTACTTACAGATGGTTCCGAGACATTTAATGTAGGAGCAACCCTTAACGTTGGTGCAAACCAGGTAGCCGGTAGTTACACCGCTACTTTCCCGGTAGTAGTAAACTACAACTAGTATTAAAAGATAAGTTCAGCAATGAAATAAGTGAGCGCCACTAATAATGGCGTTCACTTCTCTGTATAATTGATTATTTATTTGGTAAATTTGTAGAGGTGAAGAAAAATAGGAGATTATATACACTTTTATTAATGTTCGTTTTGCTGTGCATAAGCGGAGGAAGTCTGTTTTCTCAAGATAATAGTGCTTCTTTTAACTCAAATTTATATGCTACAATAATACCATTCAAGCAAGGAGATATAACATCAATAACAAAAGTAAGTGATATGAGTTTTGGCTCTATTACGCCTAGTAACACCTTCTCCGGTATGGTTGATATTGATCCTGTAACAGGGGATATCACATCTTCAAATGTAATTTTATTACCTGGTATAAACAGAAGAAGTGCTGAGTTTTCCATCCAGGGAAAAGGCAATGCTCGGTTTAATATAAATATTAGTCCATCAACGATAACTTTGAGCAATAATCAGAGTACAATGGAATTATCGCTATCAAATAATGGTGTAAACAGACTTAATAATACAGGACGGGCATCATTTTTTTTAGGCGGTACAATAACAGTAAATCCTAATCAGCCAAGCGGTCTCTATACGGGAACCATTACAATTACAATTATCAATAATTAACACTATTATTTTTCATATATTTGATTAAATATTGTGTACGTTCACCATTAATTTCATAATCAATTTGCTTTATGTATTTTCAAAAAGGAAAAATAGTTGTTCAAAAGTCTATTTTGATTCTATTTGCATTCATCATCACAACTTCTCTATTTGCACAGGGAGACTTGTTAATAACACCAAGAAGAGTTGTCTTTGAAGGGAATAAAAGGGTGGAAGAGTTAAATCTTGCAAATACAGGAAGGGATACTGCAACATATAGCGTCTCGTTTATACAATACAGGATGACTGAAGATGGTAATTTCGAGGAGATTACAACTCCTGATCCTGGACAGAATTTTGCAGATAAAAACCTTCGTTTTTTTCCAAGAAGTGTTACACTAGCTCCCGGTGAGGCCCAGACAGTTAGAATGCAAGCAATAAACAGAGAGAGACTAGCTCCAGGGGAATACAGATCTCACGTCTATTTTAGAGCAGTGCCAAAAGAGGGTGCGCTTGGACTCGAAGAGGAAAACGCAGATACAACTGCCCTCAGTATAAGGCTTATTCCAATATTCGGTATTACCATTCCAATTATATTACGGGTTGGCGAAAACAATACCAAGGTAACCCTTTCAGATATTGGACTAGTTCAGGTAAACGATACAACAAAAATATTAAATGTCACTTTTAATAGGTCAGGGAATATGTCAGCTTATGGAGATTTAAGAGTTATTCATATCTCTCCAGAGGGTACAAATACTCCAATTGGTGCTGTTAATGGGATTGCTGTATATACACCTAATCCTACAAGAAAATTTAATGTATTAATAGATAATAATATTAATGTTGATTTCACAAAAGGATCAATTATGGTAGAGTACCTTTCTCAAAGTGACAGAAATCCGGATAAACTGGCTGAGGCAATACTTCAGCTAAAATAGACAATAATGAGAGTATTAATTCTATCTTTACTAACTCTGTTTTACTGTAACTCAGCTCTGTCTCAGTTACGGATTGTTCCGGGGAGTATTGAAGAGATGAATTTTGGAGTTTTTTATCTTACGGGTAATGGTGCTGGTTCAATTACTATAAACCCCGCTTCTCCAATGAGTTCTACATATTTTGGAATTGAATATCCTGATATTTCCACAATAAGACCATTCTCTTTTAGGTTAGAGAAGACAGAAGATAAGAGACTAACTATTAAAATTGGAAAGGGTGGGGCAGGAAGTACTCTTCAGTCAAAAGGCCCGCATTGGGGTCATTCATTAAGAACCTTGCCAAATAGTTATGTGATTTGGGTGGAGGGAGATGTTCTACAGAGCTTTACTCAAGATCATATTACCTTTAGAGAGGGGAGGGGAACCGTTACGGTTAAAGTTGGTGCAACACTAACTATTCCACCAAATTCAAAGGAGGTAGAATACGTTGCTAACAGTCAGTATATTCTAAATTATTATACCTGGTGGCAAGTTATACAATAAGAGGAGCTTATCTGCTTCTGCTTACTTTTTTCTTCTCTTGTGGGACATTTGTTCTCTATTCTCAGGAGAGTGAAGAGGATTATTTTGATGAACTCTCAGTTTTCGTTACCATTCCAAGGGTTGGTTCTATAGAAGTTCCGGCAGCAATTAAAAATAATGAAGCCTACCTGTCTATTACAGATCTCTTTAACTATCTAAAAATTAAAGTTGAATACACATCTGGTTTTGATGAAGTATCTGGTTTTCTTGTCTCTCCTGATGCCCAGTACAAGATTTTAAGACCTCAGAATAAAATAATTTACTCCAAAAAAGAGTATCAACTGATGCCTGGCGATTTCATTAGAACAGAAAGTGCTCTTTATTTGAGATCAAAGGTCTTTGGAGATGTATTTGGATTAGATTTGTCTTTTAACTTTAGAGCGCTTGCAGTTAATCTTAACACTCAGATAGAGCTTCCAATAATTAGAGAGATGAGATTGGAGCAGATGAGACAAAACATTAAAGAAATTACCGGAGATATTACACCTGATACTACTTTCAGACAACGTCGTTCATTTTTTCACGCTGGAAATCTAGACTGGAATGTAAATTCAATGCAGCAGATAGGAGGGGATGTTAATACAAGACTTAATATGGGTCTAGGTACTCAGCTTTTTGGTGGAGAGGCAAATTTCATAATTAATATAGATACAGATAACCCATTTGACCTAAGACAGCAGAGCTATATATGGAAATATGCAAATAATGACAATAAAGTTGTTAGACAGCTATCACTTGGCAGAGTCTCCTCTTCAGGAAAGATTGGTATTAACGCCCCCCTTACAGGTTTACATATAACAAATGCACCTACTACATACAGAAGGTCTTTTGGAACATATATTTTGAGTGATATTACTGAGCCGGGCTGGATGGTTGAGCTTTACGTGAATAATATTCTTGTTAACTATATGCAGGCAGACGCTTCTGGGTTTTTTAGTTTTGAGGTCCCTTTAGTCTATGGTGAGACAAATGTTAAATTGCAGTTTTACGGGCCTTATGGAGAGGAGCGTTCAATGGAAAAGGTCCTTTCAATACCTTTTAATTTTCTTCCAAAAGGCACTTTTGAATATAATTTGACAGCGGCAGTAACTGAGGACTCTTCAATGGCAAGGTATGTTAGGGCCGATTTTAATTATGGCTTTGGCAGAAGTCTCTCTGCCGGAGGAGGAGTTGAGTATTTTTCTGCAGTTCAGGGTAATAAATTTATGCCCTATATTCGGAGCTCACTAAAGATTCTTCCGGATATGTTGCTTAATGCAGAGTATATGCACGGAGTTAAATTTGAATCTTTGCTCAGTTACAGAGTTGCCAAAAATTTGAATATTGAGCTTAATTATCTAAAATTTGCAAAAGATCAGAAAGCCTATCCAACTAGCTCGCTTGAAGAGAGGAGAATCTCGCTTGCACTGCCAATAAGAGGTAAAAGTTTTTCTATGTTTGCAAGGCTTTCTGCAATGCAACTAATACTTCCTCAGGTAAATACCTTTGCAACCGAGATGGTTTTATCTGCAGGCTTTAAAAGTTTTACTGCAAACCTCACTACTCAGGCAAGATTTTTTCCAAATTCAAATCCATTTGTTTATAGCTCTTTATCAATGGCTTTTAGACTTCCCGCAGGATTTATCATCACCCCTCAAACACTATTTAACTTTACATCGGGCACTTTTGCAAATGCTCGTCTCTCTGTAGATAAACAATTCTCTAGGATGGGCTATGCAACTCTCTCATATGAGCAGAATTTTGCATCAAAGATGTCAAGTATTGACTTGGGTATAAGGTTTGAGCTATCTTTTGCAAGGTTCTCAATTAATGCTAGAAAGAGCGGTAAGAGTTACACCTTCTCCGAGTCTGCATCTGGTGGGATTATATTTGATGCAAAGAGTGATTATCTTGCTTTTCGCAATAGAGGTTCGGTTGGAAGGGGAGGAGTGGTCATCATCCCATATTTGGATGTTAACTGTAATGGAATTATGGATGAAGGCGAGATCGCAATTAGCGGTATCAACGCTAATGTTAATGGAGGAATAGTCAAAAAAAATGAAAAGAGTTCAACAATCTCTGTTACAGATCTTGAACCTTATACGAGTTATATGATAACTGTAAATGCAAGTTCTACAGAAAATATATCTTGGCAGCTTCCTTTTAAAAATATTGAGGTTGTTGCCGAACCAAATAAAATGAAGAGGGTAGAGATTCCGGTATTCCCTCTGGGAGAGGTCTCAGGGATGGTATTTATTAAGCAAGGTGACAGACAAGAGAGAGGCCTTGGCAGGATGATTGTTGATGTTTATTCAGATACGGGAACAAAGGTGAAATCGCTCCTCTCTGAACCTGATGGTTATTATAGCTATCTTGGCTTGAAACCTGGCAAGTACTACGTGTCGATAGATTCGGTTCAACTTAGTAAATTGAATATGACTGTTTCCGATA
The DNA here is from genome assembly GCA_028700975.1 of Bacteroidales bacterium. GTDB lineage: Bacteria > Bacteroidota > Bacteroidia > Bacteroidales > UBA932 > Bact-08. Next base: position 11,808 of record JAQVRQ010000023.1, read on the forward strand.
TGATATTCCCTTTCACAATCCACCCATCTTATGATGGTGATATGATAGGAGGACTAGACTTTACTGTTTTTAAGGGTGAGGAGGATACTTTAGAGGAGCAGGTTATTCAAGAGAGACAACCTGCACAAATTATTCAGGTAGCTCCTGTTGAAGTTGACAACTCTTCTTATAATACTGTTTACAGGGTTCAGGTCTATGCCCTTACTACTAAAATTAGAGATGAGAAATTGCTGGCTAAGATTGAAAGATTTGTTCCTGGGTTGAAACTGGTTGAAATTAAGGGCGATGACGGATTTTATAAATATGTCTCAGAACCGATACTGGAGCTTGAGAGGGCGAAAAAAATAATCTATTACCTTAAGAGAATAGGGTATAAAGATAGTTTTATTAAAATCGAAAAGTAATTTAATCTTGCTCTAGTTTATACTTTTCAATTTTTGCATTGAGTGTTGGTCTTGTAATTTCGAGTATACGGGAGGCTTCAATTTTATTCCATTTAACCTCGTTAAGCACACGCTTTATGTAATCTTTTTCAATTTCAGCGAGGCTTCTTAATGGTGCGTTATCTAAAGTTTCTCTCTCTGATCCTTCAACTACTCGAGGGTTAATTTTGATGTTTTCAACTTCCAGAACGTCATTTTTTGACATAACGATTGCCTGCATAATTGTATTTTCCAACTCTCTTACATTTCCTGGCCAGTGGTGATTTTGAAGCATCTCAATAACTCCGTCTCCAATTTTTGAAACATTTTTATTAAAGCGTTTGTTGAGCTTTGTTAGAAAATGGACTATCAAATCCTTAATATCATCTCGCCTTTCACGAAGTGGTGGTAGTTGAACTGTAAATACCTTAAGTCTGTAATAAAGGTCTTCTCTAAATTTCCCCTCTTCAATGAGCTTTTCCAGTTTCTTATTTGTAGCGGCAATAATTCTGGCCTGCATAGGGATAGTTGTCTCGCCGCCTACTCTTTCAAATTCAAGTTCCTGAATTACTCTAAGTAGTTTCACCTGAGTATTAAGATTAATTTCAGAAATTTCATCCAGAAATATTGTGCCATCTTCTGCCAATTCAAATTTCCCTTTTTTTGTCTTAAGTGAACCAGTGAATGAGCCCTTTTCGTGGCCAAAAAGTTCGCTTTCCAACAGTGTCTCAGTAAGGGCACTGCAGTTTACTACAACAAGTGGTTTGTCTCGTGTGATTCCAGAATAGTGTATCAGCCTTGCGATGAGCTCTTTTCCTGTTCCGGATTCGCCTTCAATAAGAACGTTGACTTTATTAAGGGATACCCGGCCTATATTTTTGAAAATTTCTTTTATTTGAGGAGATTTTCCGATTAGTATATTCTCCTGAATTTTTTTGTCAATTGAGATACCCTCTTTAAGGACATCTTCGTGTTTCTTACTGCTCTGAACGGAATTAAGTGCACTTGTAACTATCTCTTTTAGCTGTGGAGTGTTAATTGGTTTTTCAAGAAAGTCAAATGCTCCAATCTGGATTGCCTTTATTGTAAGAGCAATATCACCAAATCCGGTAAGCATAATAACCGGTGTAATGGGATTAATGTTACGAATTTCTGAAAGAAGTCGTAATCCGTTCATCACGGGCATTTGATAATCAGTGAGAACAAGGTCAGGTTTTTCAGATTTAAATACTTCCAAACCCTGCACTCCGTCCTCAGCCTCTACCACCTCATAGCCAACCCTGCCAAGAATCTCTTTAATTAATCGTCTGGTTATCTTGTCGTCTTCAACTACAAGTATTTTCTCCATAATTGCGTGCTAGTTAGAATCTTTCAAAGATACAATATATTTGTAAAAAAAGCCGATTAAAAATCCATTTTTTAATCGGCTTTAAAACGCAAAGTCTGCTAAGAAATACTATTCAAATTTTTGTAATAGCAGTTCCATTAATTTCACTGATGCGGCAGATACTGATGTGCCGGGTCCAAAGATAGCTACGGCACCAGCTTTATACAGGGCATCATAATCTTGAGCAGGAATAACACCACCTACTATTACCATAATGTCTTCACGGCCAAGTTTTTTTAGCTCATTGACAATTTGTGGAACTAGTGTTTTGTGACCTGCAGCAAGAGATGATACTCCTACTACGTGAACATCATTCTCTACTGCCTGTTTTGCAGCCTCTTCAGGAGTCTGGAAGAGTGGTCCCATATCCACGTCAAATCCACAGTCTGCGTATCCTGTAGCTACCACTTTTGCTCCACGGTCGTGACCATCTTGCCCAAGTTTTGCAATCATTATACGAGGCTGACGTCCCTCTTTTTTAGCAAATTCTGTAACCAGCCTTTTTGCTTTTTCAAATTCGCTGTCATTTTTCACTTCGCTGGAGTAAACACCTGTATTCATACGAATTACTGCTTTATATCTACCTGCTACGGCTTCGCAAGCGTCAGAAATTTCTCCGAGTGTAGCGCGAACCTTGGCTGCCTCAATGGCAAGCTCAAGCAGGTTGCCTGTTTTATTTGCTGAAGCCTCGGTAATTGCAACAAGAGCAGCTTTAACCTTGGTTTCGTCACGATTTGCGCGAAGCTCATTAAGTCTTGCTATTTGAGATTCGCGGACCTTAGTATTGTCTACATCAAGAATTTCGAGAGGATCCTCTTTTTCAAGTCTGTATTTGTTAATACCTACTATTGTATCAAGCTTTGAGTCAATTCTTGCTTGTTTACGAGCGGCTGCCTCTTCAATTCTAAGTTTTGGTATACCTGTCTCGATAGCCTTTGACATTCCACCAAGCTTTTCAACCTCTTGTATGTGTCCCCAGGCGCGTTCGGCAATTTCTGCAGTGAGTTTCTCAACATAATATGAGCCTGCCCAAGGGTCTAGTGATTTGGTAATATTGGTCTCCTCTTGTATGTAAATCTGAGTGTTTCTTGCAATACGTGCAGAAAAATCTGTTGGTAGTGCAATTGCCTCGTCAAGAGCATTTGTGTGAAGTGACTGTGTATGGCCCAAAGCAGCTCCCATTGCCTCAATACAGGTTCTTGCAACGTTGTTAAAAGGATCCTGCTCAGTTAGGGACCATCCGGAAGTCTGAGAGTGTGTTCTTAAAGAGAGTGATTTTGGATTTTTTGGGTTGAACTGTTTAACAAGTTTAGCCCAGATCATCCTTGCTGCACGCATTTTTGCAATCTCCATAAAGTGGTTCATTCCAATTGCCCAGAAAAATGATAGTCTTGGAGCAAACTGGTCTACATCCATTCCGGCAGCAATACCTGTTCTAAGGTATTCAAGTCCGTCTGCAAGGGTATATGCCATTTCAATATCGCAAGTGGCACCAGCCTCCTGCATATGGTATCCTGAGATTGATATTGAGTTGAATTTAGGCATATTTTTGGCTGTGTAGGCAAATATATCACCAATGATTCTCATTGAAAATTCAGGAGGGTAGATGTATGTATTACGAACCATAAACTCCTTTAAGATGTCATTCTGGATAGTTCCTGCCATCTCATCCAGCTTTGCTCCTTGTTCCATTCCTGCAACAATGTAAAATGCCAATATTGGAAGTACAGCACCATTCATTGTCATTGAGACGGACATTTTATTTAGGGGAATCTGGTTAAATAGTACCTTCATATCCTCTACACTGCAAATGCTTACACCAGCCTTACCAACGTCACCTACAACTCTTGGGTGATCTGCATCATAACCTCTGTGTGTTGCAAGGTCAAATGCAACAGAGAGACCCTTTTGTCCCGCTGCAAGATTTCTGCGGTAGAATGCATTTGACTCTTCAGCTGTTGAGAAACCAGCATACTGACGTACAGTCCACGGATTCATTACATACATAGTACTGTATGGTCCGCGAAGGTAAGGAGGGATTCCTGCAGCATAATTCAAATGCTCCAGCCCTTCAAGGTCTGCAGCTGAGTAAACATTTTTTACTCCAATCTGCTCCGGAGTCATCCATACGCTCTGCTCTCCCTTTGTTTGAGCAGCACCTCCGGTATATTTTATATCTGAAAATTTTGGACGCATATTCAATTTTTTAAATTATTACTACTAAATACCCAGCTTAGACTGATACTGCTTTAAAGTCTCCAGTACGTTGCTTTTAACGCTTATGAAGTTTTCAACTCCCTTTGCAACAAGTTCCTCCTTGCAAGAAGGTTCACCTGCAACTACAAGAATTGCTTGATCTCCAATTAGCTCTTTGATTTGAGGAACGGATACAGCATACTCCTCGTCGGATGAACAGGCAACCACTATATCGGCCTTAGCAGCCATAGCAGCCTTTACACCCTCCTCAACTGAAGAGAATCTGTTGTTGTCGATAACTTCAAATCCTGCAACTGCAAAGAAATTGCTTGAGAATTGAGCTCTAGCTCTACAGAAAGCTAAATTGCCAAATGTGAGCATAAATGCTTTTGGAGTTTTGCCGCTGGTTTCTGTAGCAAATCTGAGCGCCTCAAATGATTGAGCTCCACGATATTTTTCAAGTGGTTCGGCAATAGGATTTTCACTAATAATTTTGTTTGCCCCACGTGTTACAACATCAAGAGTTACATCTTTGTCTGCCTTCTCTGAGAAGTTTGGATATTGGTTTGTTCCAACATATATCTCTCTTCTTGTAGCAATATTAAGGTCTCTTTTTGCTGTAGTAGCTTTAATTTCTGATTGGATATAGCCCGCTTTGAAGGCCTCAGTGTATCCTCCTTTCTCTTCAACTGAACGGAAAAGTTTCCAGCTCTGCTCAGCTATTGAGTTTGTAAGTGTTTCAATATAATACGATCCAGCAGCAGGGTCTGCAATTTTATCAAAATGAGACTCCTCTTTAAGGATAATCTGAACATTTCTTGCAATTCTGTTGCTGAAATCTGATGGTTCTCTATATTGATAGTCAAATGGAAGTACTTCAAGAGAGTCAACCCCTGCAAGAGATGCGCTCATTGCTTCAGTTGTGGCCCTTAACATATTAACATATGAATCGTAAACAGTCTGGTTCCACTGGCTGGTAACAGCGTGGATGCGGATCTTTTTAAACTCTTCGTTTTTAGCTCCGTAAGTATCAGTAATATTTGCCCAGAGTAATCTGGCAGCGCGGAATTTAGCAATCTCCATAAAGTAGTTTGAACCTACAGAGAATGTAAACTTAATTCTGGAAGCAGCCTCATCTGCGCTGAAGCCCATCTCAAGAAGAGTGTTCATATATTCGCTTCCCATTGCAAGAGCGAATCCAAGTTCCTGAACTAAAGTAGCACCCGCGTCGTTGAAAGAATATCCTTCAACACCTATAACTTTTATTCCAGGATACTCTGCAACAAGCTGCATACATTTGCTATAGTTCTTTGTATAGTTTGAGCAGCAGAAGTTGCCTGTGGTTGTTAAGCTTCTTAGTGGATCAAAGTCAAATGATGCTTTAATCTCATTTGCTTTAACTCCTCTTTCGAGAGCTACAGCAATGAATGATTCAACTATTGCCGGAGTTTCGCAAGAGCAGCCTTCAAAGTTAACCTCTGTTTTTGACAGGTCAATTCCCTTAAGTAAGACATCCATCTTCTCTTTTGAAATAGGCTTTGCTCCATCAATGCAGAAACCGACCGATTCAACTCCTTTTGCGAGACCATCAATGGCTTGTGCATTAGCTTTTTGAAAGCTTTCGTGAGCACAATAGCCTTGACGAATCTTCCACTTATTTTCGTTACTTGTTCCTCTGACGAAAGGAAATTCACCGGGAGCAGACTCGAGATGGTTCAGCTTATCCAGATCTTCTGCTCTATAGTAAGGACGAACAGAGATCCCCTCCATGGTCTTCCAAACGAGCTTTTTCTCGTAGTCGGCCCCTTTTAGATCTTTGGTAATCACCTCTTCCCACTTCTCTGTGGAAACCGGTGAAAACTCATCAAATAATTTTTCTGCCATATTGATTTATTTAATTATTGAAAGTTGCCAAAATAATTCGGCAAAGGTATAAATTCTTTTACTTCAATTAAACCTTTTTCTGCCATTTTAGTCCTAATAACAGAGAAACATTAAAAACTCAATTAGAATGAAAAAAGTATCTACATTATTGGTAATGACCGTAATAGCCTTAACAATGAGCGCTCAAGGTCAAAATATGAATGTTAAACGTCAAAATGCGGGCTATATGAGAGCAAATCCGGAAATGGTTGCCCAAAATCTCATACCTGATCTTACTCCTGATCAACTAGAAAAGATTCAAAGTTTAAGAGTACAACATCAGAAGGAGTCTCTACTTTTAGCCAACGAAATCAGAGAAAAAAGAGCTCAGTTAAGAACGATGGAGCAAGTTGACAAACCAAATCTAAAAGCGGTAAATTCAAAAATTGATGAGATAACAACTTTGCAGAACAAGAAGTACAAAATGAATGCTGAGCACAGAAGTAAAGTAAGATCACTACTTACAGATGAACAAAGGGTTCAGTATGACCTTAGAAACAGAAGAGATAACTATCGTCAGGGTAGAAAAGGAGCTGGAATGTATGGTGATGGTGGAACACGCCAGTTTAGAAACAGATAATAAAAGTTAGGTTTAGTTTGTTATTAAGAGATGGAGAGGGGCTATTTGCCTCTCTCCATTTTATTTGCTTTTGTGCTATAATCTGTTATCTCTAAATTTACAGGCACCTCATCCTTTGGAGGAGTTGTTTTTACAACCTTTGATTTAAGGACAGCTTTACGAAGTTCAAAGTTCTCTCCTAAATATTTTTTTCTTACCTCAGGATTATTGGCAAGTACCTCTGCAGTTCCACTCTCAAGGATATTTCCTTCGTAAAGTAGATAGGCTCTGTCTGTAATGGCAAGTGTTTCGTGGACATTGTGGTCTGTAATGATAATTCCAATATTCTTGGTTTTGAGATTAGCAATAATATGCTGAATATCCTCTACCGCAATAGGATCAACCCCTGCAAAAGGCTCGTCAAGAAGAATAAATTTTGGATCAATAGCTAACGCTCTTGCTATCTCGCATCTCCGTCTCTCCCCTCCGGAGAGTTGGATTCCGTAACTTTTTCGAACAGTATGGAGGCTGAATTCGTCAAGAAGTCTTTCCACCCTCTCTAGTCTCTCTTTCTTTGGAGTATCGTGTAGCTCCATAACAGAGAGTATATTCTCTTCTACTGTTAGCTTTCTGAAAACCGACGCCTCTTGGGCAAGGTATCCAAGCCCTTTTTGAGCCCTTTTGTACATTGGGAGCTGAGTAATTTCTTCGTTGTCCAGATATATCTTGCCTTCGTTTGGCTTTATTAGCCCTGTAATCATATAAAAGGTTGTAGTTTTACCGGCGCCGTTTGGTCCTAAAAGTCCCACAATTTCACCTTGCTCTACCTCTATAGAAACTCCTTTAACAACAGTACGGGCTCCGTATTTTTTGACCAGTTGGGTGCAGTGCAGTCTCATAGCTATCTCTACTTAATCTCCAGTTTTAAATCTTTTTGAAGTTCCTTCAACTCCGGATGTTTTTCTAAAAGGTATTTAGCCTTCTCTTCCGGCATATATAACTTACCTTCATTGGCCTCTTCTTGTGATGTAACCTCAACAAGAAGTTCTGTATTTGTATTATTTAACTTCTCTTTAAGGAAGGCTTCAAGTCTAAGTTTGCAGTTGCTGTTTATCCACTCTTTCTGGATCTCATTGCTTACATAGAAAATAATCTTGTTTGGATTTTCTGAAATTAAAGGTTTGGTGCTTGAGATAGCATTTGCAAGCCGCTGGAGGCTCTTTTCAGATTCTGCCATCTCCATCCAGACAGCCTCTAACCTCATTTGGTCAAAACTATCCGTACCTATCTCTTTTGGTATTACCCGTTCAGTCTTGGCCGTCTGCTCTTTAGCCTGTTGCATCATCTCTTTGATGGATCTTGGGCCTTGACGTTTCCCCTCCTTAACATTTGGTGTTTCAGGTTTAGACTCTTGAGGTATAGTTGCCTCCTCAGGATTATTTTTGATACTCTCTTCAGTAATAGGCTCTTTTTTCTCCTCTTTTTTGATCTCGCTCTTAACCTCTTGTTGCGGAGCTGCTACTTTTTCAGAAACCTTCTCTTTTTCACAATTTATTGTGGAGAGTTTAACTAGAGCGAATTCTACGTGAAGCCTTTGGTTTCCACTAGCTTTATATGAAGACTCACATTGAGATGTAATGTTTAGTGCAGAGAAAAGAAACTCAAATGAGCATTTCTCTGACTGCTCCTTGTACTTTTCAATAACTGATGGTGCAAGCTCTAAAAGCTTAGCACTTAACGGATCCTTGCAGATAAGAAGATCCCTGAAATGGCTGCTTAGTCCACCAATAAAATGAAGAGAATTAAATCCTTTTGAGAGGATTTCATCTAGAATTAGTAGGGCGGGGGTGTGGTTACCCATCAAAAAGTTATCTGTTAAACGGAGGTAGTAATCGTAATCAAGAATATTAAGGTTAGAAATGACCTGCTCGTAAGTAACATTATCGCCACAGAAAGCGACAGATTGGTCAAATAGTGTGAGTGCATCCCTCATTGCGCCATCAGCCTTTTTAGCGATTACGTGTATTGCTTCGTCCTCTATTTGTACACCCTCTTGTTGAGCAATATTTTTAATATTCCTCACAATGTCCTGTACTGAGATTCTATTGAAATCATATGTTTGACACCTTGATAGAATTGTAGGTATAATTTTGTGTTTTTCAGTTGTTGCGAGTATAAAAATAGCGTGAGCCGGAGGCTCTTCAAGGGTTTTAAGAAAGGCGTTGAATGCAGCTTGTGATAGCATATGAACCTCATCAATGATATATACGCTGTATTTACCTATCTGTGGAGGTATTCTTACTTTCTCATTTAGAAGACGAATATCTTCCACCGAGTTATTTGATGCAGCGTCCATTTCGTGAATGGAAAAAGATCTGTTTTCATCAAATGCTTTGCAAGATTCACAAACACCACAAGGATCCATATCCGCAGATGGAGATAGACAATTGATGGTCTTTGCAAATATACGCGCACTAGTTGTTTTACCAACACCTCTTGGGCCGCAGAATAAATATGCGTGCGCAAGCTGATCTCTTAAAATGGAATTTTTAAGAGTCTTTGCAATATTCTCCTGTCCTATAAGGGTCTCAAAACTCCCTGGCCTGTATTTTCTTGCCGAAACTATAAATCTATCCATACTCCACAAAAGTAAGAATTTTTATCTAATTTTGCATTTATGAGAATAATAGGAATTATACAATTGACGCTACTTTTACCACTACTTCTTTTATTCTCTCCAGAGGTTAGTGCGCAGGAGATTTTTGGTAAAGCTAAATATAACTACAGAAGCTTTGCTGAGAAAAGATTAATGGTAGTTGTCAACCAGGCAGACTTTACAGACCTTTCGATTGCAGATGCTGTTAAAAGCAACTGGAAAATATCTTTGTATGAACTCTGCTCTCTTGATAAGTTTCAAGATATCAAAGCCGACACTAACTATTTCTTTATGATTAGAGTTGATGGCCAATTGAGGAGAGAAAAGGAGGCAAATCTTGAATTTTTGACTATTGTCAAGGGGGGGGCCTCTGCAAAAAAGGGAATAGGGAGTATGGATGAAATTGTTTCAATGCCACTTCAACCAATTAATGACGAGTCTGGAAAAGCATTCATTTTTATGCCTGCCTTGATTAGCATAATGCAAGAGCATATATTAAATGTAGGCGATGATATTCTAAAGGCTTATGTTGGGAACTCTTTTTATAGTAACAGGGTAGATGGCATTGGTAAGAAGGAGTTAATCTTTGACGAGAGTGATATTGGATTTAGTTTTAATGAAGAGGAGTTAAAAGATCTATTTGTAGGAAGAATATTAATTGGGAATTCCAGGGATATTGCAGAAGCAATGATAGAGGCTAAAGAAAATTGTGTTGTAAGCTTTACAGTCTCGCCTTTAGGTGGGAGCATTAGAGGATTCTCTTACAAGTTGTTAATTGATGCTCATTCCCACGAACTCCTTTTTTATAGAAGACACAAAATTTCCAAAAAATATTTGCCTGGATTTACTCAGGAAGATATGAGAAGAATTTCCGTTCCATTCAGAATAAAATAATGACTACATACACAACCCTATTTGACAACGGCCTGAGGTTTGGATTCAAACAGGCATCTTCACCGGTGGCATACTGTGCCCTTACAATTAATGCTGGTACAAGAGATGAAAATCTCTCACAAGGTGGAATAGCTCATCTTACAGAGCATATGCTATTTAAGGGAACCAAAGGAAGAAGTGCAAAGAGTATTAACAACTTTCTTGAGAAGCTTGGTGGGGAGTTAAATGCATACACTACAAAGGAGGAGACTGTAATTCACGCAACAGTTCTAAAGGAGGATCTTTCAAAAGCCGTAGAGTTGCTTCACGATCTGGCCTTTAATTCAATTTTCCCGGAAAATGAATTAATAAAAGAGAAGGAGGTTGTCTTAGAGGAGATTAAATCATATAAAGACACTCCTTCCGAACAGATATTTGACGACTTTGAAGAGCTGCTGTTTGGTACACACCCTTTAGCAGGCAATATACTTGGAACTCCTAAAACTGTAAGGAAGATTAAACGGGAAGACCTAATTAATTTCACCAGACTTCACTATAGGTGTGAAAATATGTCTCTTTCAATTGTCGCTGACTCTAAACCTGAAAGGTGTGAAGCTCTTGCCAGAAAATTTTTTAATAAAATTGAGACTAGCGAACCTCCGGGACTTGTTCCGTTTAGATGTGCAGAAATTCCTCCCGGAAATTCCGGCGGAATCCATATTGTATCAAAGAAAAGTTATCAGGCACATTGTGTCCTTGGTGGCAGGGCGTACTCACTTTATGATAGCAAAAGATTACCTCTTGCTCTTCTGGTAAATGTATTAGGAGGTCCAGCCTTGAACTCAAAATTAAACCTACTCTTAAGAGAGAAGCACGCATTAGCGTATTCGGTAGAGGCCTCATATACCCCTTTTTCCGATACCGGTCTTTTTACTATTTACTTTGGTACTGATAAGTCAAATCTTGACAAATCATTCTCTTTGATCAATAAGGAGCTTAACGATATTATTGATAAAGGATTGTCTCAGAGTCAATTAAAGGCGGCAAAAAAACAGTTGGCGGGGCAACTAGCTATATCTACAGATAATGCTGAATCTCAGTGTCTGAATATTGGAAAGTCTCTGTTGGTATTTAAAAGAGTGGAACCTATGGATGAGGTTATGAATAAGATTAATGCTATAACATCAGAACAGATTAAAGAGGTGGCATCTGAAATCTTCTCAGATGATAATCTTATTACGTTAATATACAAGTAATATGCTTAAACTTGAAAGATATCTCAACAGTGTTGAGTCGGGTTTGCATCCGGCTTTATACTGGCTTGAAAGGGAGACTCATTTAAGAACCAATCACGCCAGAATGTTGTGTGGTCCTCAAGTTGGTAGATATCTGACAACATTTTGTGAGTTATTCTCCCCAAAAAACGTTTTAGAGATAGGAACTTTTACAGGCTATTCTGCCATATCAATAGCTTTAGGACTTTCAAAAGAGGGGCATTTAGATGCAATTGAAATTAACGATGAACTGGAAGATCTTATTCTAGAGGGTTTTAAAAGGGCAGGGGTTTTGGATAGGATTACTCTTATTTTTGGAGACGCAAAGGAAATTATACCCACTCTTGGTAAACAATACGACATTATCTATATTGATGCAAATAAGAGAGAGTATCCTCTATACTATCAAATCTCAATGGAAATTTTGAAACCGGGTGGATATATCATCGCAGATAATGTTCTTTGGGATGGCAAAGTCTATATGGATCCTTTACCCTCAGATAAGCAGACTACTTCAATCGTTGAATTTAATAGAATGGTAAAAGAGGATCCCCGAGCGGAGAATTATATTCTTCCGCTCAGGGATGGTCTTAACATTATCAAAAAGCTATTTTAGTGGAGTGAGATATTCAATTTCCATTTTATATCTCCATCTGCCAAAATAGAGATTTTCACCTCTCCATTCAACTTCACCCCTTTGAAAATCTACCGTCTCGCTTCTTGGATGTATCTTAGCAGGATAGAAAGGAGCCGAAACACCTTCGTTAACAATCATCCTGAATGCATCTAAACCCTTTGTAAAGAACCAATGAGACTCCTCATCAGGTGCGTCAAAAACTCTTCCGAAGGATTGGTCAACAGGCACCCATCCAACTCCTTCGTAATATACCTCTGACCAGTCGTGAAGATTTTTATTGCCAGGATGCATCATCCATCCACTCTCCCATTTGGCGGGGATACCTGCATATCTGGCCATTGTTATAAACAGGAGGGATACCTGTCCGCAATCACCGTGTCTGTTGGTGAGAACATATTCTGGTATGTTCTCTATTGTTGAGTACTCTCTTGCACTTGCCCAAGGGAAATTTGAGTTAATCCAAGTGAAGATTTTCTTAACTTTTAAATATGGATTAGTTTCCTCTCCAATGGCCTCTTCTACTGCTTTTTTAATATTATCGCTGAATCTGATATGACTTCCGCATTCAGCAGTATACTCTTTATATAAATCAGACTCTTTTTTATACTCTTTTATATCATCCGGACTAAATGAAAAGTATTGGTTATATGAAGAGTAAGATAGTTCGTACCCAAATGTAGAGGGTTCTCCCGATTTTGCCACTCCCTCCATATAGATGCTTTTGTGTAGGTATTCATCCGGTGCAATTGTGTATAGTGGTTGTGATGTAGAGATTAATTTTATCTCTTTATGAGAAGAGGCATCTGTTCTAGGATAAGGCATCCACACCCGTATAATCTCTCCCTCCGGCACCTCATCGGCTTTAACGGTTAGTGTGTAGCGGATCTTCATCCTAACCGGACTACTGAGATTTGAGATTGCTACAGGAAGATATTTTGCTAGAAACCTATCTAAAGAATCGCTCTGCCTACCGTTAGCACCCTCATAATATTTAGCAGCACTGGTATCTATTCTGAAGAGATTTCTACCAGCCGAGTGGAAATAGCGTTTCTCTCCGTTAATGACCATATTTTCTATTGCATTATTGGTCTCCCACATATCAATCTCATCACTGCTCAGTTCCGGATGAAATTTCCTTATATAGTTATATACAGAGGTGTCACTAACTGAAAAATCTCTCTCAATCCTATTCATCCTTTCTATTTTAAAATTCATCTCCCAACGTTCTGCCGGAGTGAGGGAGCTGTTTGTTAGGGCTAGCCGAATCATCTTTTCTGCCTCAATAAAGTTGCCCTTTTCAATTGTCTGATCTATTTGCTCAATTGTTGGGAGCATATTAGAAACAGAATCTCCGCAAGCATAAAGCAGTGCGGAGACTAAGATTATTGAGAGAAATCTCTTCATTATGTTTTTTTTAAAGTTTATTTACATCTTTCGTGATAAGAGCGATCTCTGGTGTCTACCCTAATTCTCTCTCCCTGATTAATAAAGAGCGGAACCATTATCTCTGCACCGGTCTCCAGTGTAGCTGCTTTCATTGCATTTGTAGAGGCTGTATCCCCTTTAACGGCAGGTTCTGTGTATGTAATTTCCATCTCAACAAACTGAGGAAGTTCACAAGTGAGAGCTCTCTCCTCGTCTGCGTGGAACATCATCTCAACATTTTGACCCTCTTTCATAAGGTCTGCATTATCAATCATCTCTTCTTCAAGAGATATCTGCTCAAAAGTCTCTGTGTGCATAAAGTTAAAGCCCATATCGTCTTTATAAAGAAATTGATAAGGTCTTCTCTCTATGCTGATGATGTCTATTTTCTCACCTGCATTGTATGTGTTCTCCAGGATTCTACCATTCTCCAAATTTCTAACTTTTACCTTTACAAAAGCTCCTCCTTTTCCTGGTTTTACGTGCTGAAACCATACAATTGTACAAGGTTTGCCGTTGAAGTCAATACATAGTCCGTTTTTAAAATCTGCAGTTGTTGCCATATATTAAATTTGAAATTTGAGACAAAGATAAAACAAATAGAGAATATTTTTTGTAAAAATGAAAATTAGCATTACTTTTGCACTCCCAATCTGAATGGTGCCATAGCTCAGTTGGTAGAGCAAAGGACTGAAAATCCTTGTGTCCCCGGTTCGATTCCTGGTGGCACCACCTTCAAAAAAGAGATCCCTGAAATTAACCTTCAGGGATCTCTTTTTTGTTGTTCATTCTATCTTATGGTGTTGTTGTCCCACTTGCGGGAGAACCACCCATTTTATCGTCTGTTGAGGAGCGGCGGGCCTTCTTTACTTTAACGTTAAATTTCCCGAATCTCCAGTATATACTAAAGTTTGCAGATCTTCTTACATAGATGCTTTCTGAACTCATTTTGTATGTGATATCCTGAGAATTAGATCTATAAGTCTTGGTTTTGTTAAGAGGCTCTGTCAAATAAATTGAAAATGTGAGTTTATCTTTCAGGAATCGTTGGCTGAATCCAATTGAAGATGTGTAATTAATAGGATTTTGACCTTGAAGAGAGACATCTCCTCCATAAATAAATCCATTTAGATTAACAGTACCCTTATTCCATACTTTTGCAGAGAGGCCGGCGCCTCCAAAATAGCTTACCCCATCATTTGAGAGATTTAGTTCTGGGGATGAAATTGAAGTATAGGCAACCCCTCCGTTTACATATAGATTTAGCTTTTCTCCTTTACGATATGAGTAGTTGAAATTAAGTCTGTAATTCCTGTTTATTCCTATGTTTTCATAGGTGGACCTGCTTATTCCATCGGCATCTACCCTTCTTATTCTCTCAATATTGTTCCTTGTAAAGTTGCCATTTAAATTGACACTAAGGTTCCAGGTTTG
>JAQVRQ010000074.1 GCA_028700975.1 Bacteroidales bacterium
AGGAGGTTTCTATTGATAGGGATCAATTTTTGTTACTCTCATATAATCAAAAGCTTGTGCCAACAGATATTGACAGAGTATATCTTGAATATTCCCGGACAAAGGTCTATTGGTTGAATTGGGTAAACCGTTCAAAAAAGTACGAGATGTATAACAAAGAGCTCACCAGAAGCCTTCTTATACTAAAACTTATGTCTTTCCAGCCTACGGGGGCTGTTCTTGCAGCTCTTACAACCAGTATTCCGGAGACTGCCGGTGATGTACGGAATTGGGATTACAGATTTTGTTGGTTGAGGGATGCATCTATGATGATTGATACTCTTATATCGATGGGTCACCAAGGGGCGGCAAAACGGTTTTTGTTGTTTATAAAGAGAGTTTTAAAATATAAGTCGGATACTTTTCAAATTATGTATGGCATAAATGGGGAGAGGAGACTTACAGAGGAGGAGCTTCCTCATCTAAGCGGATATATGGGTAGCAGGCCGGTAAGAATCGGGAATGCTGCATATCATCAGAAGCAGAATGACTCTTTGGGATATCTTATGGATGTAATATACCAGTATTATCAATATTTCACAGGAACTCTTGATGAAATTGAGGATATGTGGGAGGTTGTGAAAAATATGGTAAATACGGTACAAAACGAGTGGCAAAAGACCGACCAGGGGATTTGGGAATACAGAAACAGAGAGCAGCACTTTGTCTTTTCAAAGGTAATGTGTTGGGTGACAATGGACAGAGCCTCTAAAATTGCCGACTATCTTAAAAAGCCTAATACTGCTGCCAGATGGAGAGAGGTGGCAAATGAGATACAGCAAGATATAATGGAAAAGGGGTGGAAAGAGGAGATATCCTCCTTTTCACAGTCATACGAAAATGATGAGTACGACTCTTCAGTTTTGTTAATGGAGGCCTATGGATTTCTTCCGGCCAACCACCCAAAATTTATAAGAACCGTGGACTCAATAAAAGAGAATCTGATGCAAGACGGACTTATGTTTAGATATAAGAATAAAGATGATTTTGGAGAGCCTGAGTCTGCATTTACAATATCTACTTTCTGGCTTATCAGAGCATTGTATGTAACAGGGCGTGAGCAGGAAGCAAAAGAGATGTTTGGCCGAATTCTCTCTTATTCAAATCATTTGGGGCTCTTTAGCGAAGATCTTGATTTCAAAACAAAGGCCCAGCTTGGTAACTTTCCTCAGGCATACTCTCACCTGGCTATAATAAATACTATTAAGCTATTTTCAAAAGAGGCCGAACGTTCAAAATTTATCAGACCATAAGGAATTCAAGGAATTCCAGATTGTCCTTTTGTTTGAGCAATTTGTATTTGGCAAATTCTGAGATGTTTCCAATTTTTATAGATATGGCACCATCCGGGAGTGCTTTAAACATATCTTCATCTGTTGTGTCGTCTCCAATTGCCATTATGAAATCGTACTCTCCCTGATTCAACAATCTGTTTACTTCTGATCCTTTGGTGCAATCCGGATATTTTACTTCAAGAATTTTATTTCCTTTTACAATATGAAGATTTTCTCGAGTGCAAGGCCCAATTAGCTCGTTGATAAGTTGTTGGGATCTTATGGATGCAAGCCAGGGGTCCACTTTTCTGTAGTGCCATACAAGGGCTGTCTCTTTAATCTCAAGAGTTGATCTTGGTGTTTTGTCTGTTACTCTATTGAAAATAGAGAGAATATCTTCGTGCCAACTCTCTTGATGTAGGTTTTCAAACCAATTACCATTCTCTTTATAAAATGCTCCGTGTTCTGCAGCCAGTCCAAGATTTAGATGGCCAACCCATTTGTCCAGTGTTTTGTGATCTCTACCGCTACTAATTACAACTCTGTTTTTGGGGTCACTTGTAAGTTTTCCTAAAAGGGTAAGAAGAGCTTCGTCCGGATATGCATCTTCCGGTCTGGGTTTGAATCCTACCAATGTGCCGTCATAGTCAAGGATAATTAGCCTGGACTGGGCATTTAAATAACTGTTCTTTAACTCTGACTGCCTCTCTTTAGTAAGTAGTTTTTTGTGAAGTTTAGTGTTGTTTATACCTATGGATTGCAATTGTTTAAGGTAATCTCCCGTCCATTTGTCAACTGTCTGCTTTGATACAACCTCCTGCATTCGGCGTAACCTTTTAATCTGCTCCTCTTCCGGCATCTCAAGGGCAGTAAGAATAGAATCCTCTATCTCTTGAATTTCATTTGGATTGATAATAACGGCATCCATTAACTCAATTGAGGCTCCTGCCATCTCGCTTAATATCAAAACCCCTGCGTTCTCTCTTTTACTGGCTACATACTCTTTGGCAACGAGGTTCATACCATCCCTTAGAGGTGTTACCAGGGCAATATCTGCAACGTGGTACATTGCAACTAACTCTTTAAAATCAAAACTATGATAGAAATATTTCACCGGTGTCCATTCAAGGTTTGAGTACTCTCCGTTAATGGCACCAATAGTCTGGTCTACTTTGGTCTTTAGGTCTGCATAACTCTCTACACTGTCTCTTGATGGTACAATTATCATATTGAGGCTTATTTTTCCTCTGTATTCAGGGTGGTTCTTCAGAAAAGAGGCGTAACCCTTTAATCTGTTAAGAATCCCCTTGCTATAATCCAGTCTGTCAACAGAGAGCATCATCTTCATATCAATGTGAGAGAGACGCAATTTTTCAACCATCCTTGCAACTTCCGGATCTTCAGTTGCTTCGTGAAACATTTTATAATTAATACCCATTGGGTGAGTGTCTACATAAACCTCCCTGTTCTCTGACCACACTTTGTCTAAAGAGAAATTTACATCCAGAACTCTTTCGCAGGCGCTTATAAAGTGTCTCATATACTCGTGGGTGTGGAAGCCAATTAGGTCACAACCCATAAGTCCATTAAGTATTTCGTCACGTTCCGGTAATACCCTAAAGAGTTCGTATGATGGAAATGGGATATGGTGAAAATAACCTATGCTCACCTCTGTTCCCAGCCCCCTAATCATTGAGGGGAGAAGCATCAAATGATAATCCTGAACCCATACAATATCTCCTGGTTGAATTATCTGTGCAGCCTTTTCAAGGAAGAGTTGATTAACCTCCTTATATGCCTCCCAGTGCCTCTTCTCGTATTTTACAAGTGTATAAAAATAGTGACAAAGGGGCCAAAGCTTGCTATTGCTGTACCCTTCGTAATAATCTCTAATCTGCTTTTTGGTGAGATATACTGGATGATAATTATACTCTAGAAGAGTTTTATCAATTATCTTTTTGTCTTCTGCATATTTAACATCAATTCCAGGCCAACCTATCCATACCTTTTCAATCTCAAAATCCATAGAGTTAAGACCCGTTACCAAACCTCCTTCACTTGGTGAAAATGAGTACTCTCCATTCTCTCTGCTAGCCTTTAATGGTAATCTATTGGCAATAATTATCAATCTCATTTTAGTATCATTTTTAATTTAACTCTAACTCTAACTTTAACTTTAACTCCAGTCAAGTAATCTTTTTTGTCCCTGGAGCTCTCTGATATCGGTTACATCCTGACTCACCTCCAGTACCCCTTTGTATCCTCCTTTTTCATCCCGTACTGCAAAATACCGGATATGAATAAATTTACCTCTTAAAGTAATCCAGAATTCGGCGTTATCCCTTTCACCATTTCTGAATTTATTGACAATCTCTTCTACAATGTGAAGACTCTCAGGAGGATGGCAGTTTCTTACATCCCTGCCGATTACTGCCGGGGAGCGAGGGAAAA
This sequence comes from Bacteroidales bacterium, assembly GCA_028700975.1. Classification (GTDB taxonomy): domain Bacteria; phylum Bacteroidota; class Bacteroidia; order Bacteroidales; family UBA932; genus Bact-08. The sequence goes on from JAQVRQ010000074.1 coordinate 3,765, forward strand.
ATCGGTCTTTAGCTCTGTTAAAATATAGTACCTTGTCGTTTTCATCAACATAGGTTATGTCCAATGGAAGGGTATCAAAGATCATTGTTGCCCTCTGAAGGAGCTGGTTTGATATAGGACCACTCATCTCTGCGGCCACCCTGTTTGCCTCTGAGGCCGATTCCCCTGCCGGCGGATTGGGGCTGTCAAAAAGCGGATTCGGTCTGTCAATAAATGGAAAGGGGTACTCAAAACTCTGTTTGTGCATTTCGGTCCAATCCTCTTTGGGTATTGTGCCTGCTGCGATAGGATAGACAATTATCTCCTCTTTCTGGATCATTCCAAAGGCTCCAAAATAGTAACTACCAATAGCTCGGTTTAGAGCCATCCATTCGCTCTCTTCTGACTTAGCAAGGCCGATAAGCTCTTTTATCATCCTGCGAAGGTCGTCGTGGAGAGACCACATCACTCTTAAGGGCTTATACTCTTTCCAATATCTCTCCAAAAAAGGAAAAAGGATATTCTCCTTTTTAACATAATGTGGCTCGAATTGGGCAAAACTCTCAAGGTGGGGGAGGAGTTCGGCCTTGAGTGAGGGGAGCTCTTCAATTTCTCGCCCTTTGTATGCCTTTATTATCTTTTTCATTGTGTTGAGGCGGAACTCAAATGCTCTGTTCTCAAGCATAAGATAGTAGAGAAACGTACCCTCCTGCGGACGCTCCCACTCATACTCTTTGAGATATACATAGAGTACATTGAGGATTTTGTTAATATCCCTTTTAATTTCAGGAACAGTAATGCCCATTTGCATCTGGTACTCCTCAAGGTAGAGCATATCATAAGGGGTAATTCCGTTGAGTGCCTCCTTATGTTTCTCTATAAGCTCCTTTCCATCTCCGCCACTCATCATCCCGGTGGAGAAGGCAATTAGGTGCTCAATTTTTTTTCTATCGCTCTTTATCATAATTAATTCAATAGTCTTAATCTTACTTCTACTTTTACTCTTACTTTTATTTCTACTTTTACTTTTACTCTTAATCTTAATCTTGCTTCTACTCTTACTTTTACTTCTACTCTTAACCTATTGTCTTTCTACTGGTTTTTCTGCGATCTGGCTATGGATTTCTCTTTGCAATTTTCTCGTGGACTTCCAGATATGCCGAGAGTGCTGCCGATCCGTACCAGGTAAAAAGGTCGGCCTCAAAAATTCCCTCAGCGATGGCCCTGTCTCCTTTTAGCATCTCTCTAGCCTCCTCCTCGCTCTGTGTGTCGAGTATAAAAATGCCTCTGTACTGTTTCTTATTTTTCCCCATTGGCCCTGCAACAATTAGTCTTCCCTCTTTAGAGAGCTTATTTATATTCTCCATATGGCTTCTGAAAAGTTCCGCCAGTAGATCTTTGTCTTCTGTTTTATTTGGGCCGGTGCGCAGAATCACAAAAGTATAACTCTTCATACCATAATCATCTGCACCATATTTTGCTGCTAGTTCAGGGTCATAATTCTGAGAAAGCGCGTTAGTGCTGCCGGTTATAGTGAAAATTAGTATCAGAGCCAGAGTGTATAGTGATAACTTCTCCCTTTTTTTCATAATTTTACCCATAATTTACTCATTATCTGTTTTACTGAAACGTAAAATGTAAATATAACAAATCTGAACCAAAATGGGAATAGACATACTTTTACTAATCGGCGGGATTATTCTACTTTTAGTTGCAATGGTAGGCTGTTTTCTTCCAGTTCTTCCCGGACCGCCTCTCGCCTTTGGAGCCCTTATTTTGCTCCATTTTACTTCAATGGCCGATGTCTCATCTGATATTTTATGGACTATGGCCGGGCTTGCTCTTTTGGTAACTATACTTGATTATATCGTTCCAGTTTGGGGGACTAGAAAGTTTGGCGGAAGCAAGGCCGGCGAAAGAGGGGCAATTGCCGGAGTTATTGTGGGACTCTTTCTTGGCCCACTCGGAATAATCCTAGGCCCCTTCTTTGGAGCCCTGGTAGGGGAGATGCTGAGCGGTACTCCCGGCGACAAAGCATTCAGATCTGCAATCGGCTCATTTATTGGGTTTTTGCTTGGTGTAGGGCTTAAGCTGATGGTTACATTCGTGATTGCATTCTATTTCTTTAAGATCTGGTTGTTCTAGCTAGCTGTGGCGCATTTCATTCGCTGTGGCAGAGACTCCTTCAGTTTACATCTGGCAATCTTACTGCATTCACTGAGTATCCGCATAACTTCCGGAGTTTTTCCTCCTCGCTCATTTCATTCGCTGTGGCTCATTTCATTCGCTGTGGCGCATTTCGTTCGCTGTGGCGCATTTCATTCGCTGTGGCGGAGACTCCTTCAGTTTATATCTGTCAATCTTACTGCATTCACTGAGTATCCGCATAACTTCCGGAGTTTTTCCTCCTCGCTCACTGCGTTCGCTGTGGCGGAGACTCCTTCAGTTATGCGGACTACTCTGTGAAAAGGCATACAGTAAGATCTGCCAGAAATATTGAATCACGGACGGCTGCAACTTGTTTATTTTGTGCGACTTGACACTTTATCCGAGGGGTCACCCCTCGGGTGAAGTGTTAATTAGTACTTATTCACCTAGTTACAGCTGTGCGGGTGCAGTCTGTTTCTGGCAGATTTGCGGATACACATCGCCTTATATGGATTTATATGGTGCTGCGCAGCTTATACGGCCTTTGGCCGGAAATCCGGCTTAAAAGGGTTCGCCCCACCCACGCCTGTAAAAAAATATGTGTTACAAAAATTGCATTATATTACAAAAAAAGTAACTTTGTGTCGTAAAAGTAAGTTTATATGGCGAAGGGTATAAAGCAAGATATTGAAAATCTTTTAATTGAGGTCGGACACGAACTATTCTGGAAATTCGGGTTCAAAAAGGTAACTGTGGAGGATGTCTGCAAAAAGG
>JAQVRQ010000075.1 GCA_028700975.1 Bacteroidales bacterium
ATCTGCGGGAATAATCTTCATCCCCAATCTGTTGGCAACAGAAACAGAGGTGGTTGAGAGATTGGCTCCGGTGTCAAATATGAAGTTTAGAGTGTCATTATTTGCAGATATCTTCAGATTGTTAAGACCGGCTTTGTCTTTCTGCATCTTAATAATTGTTGATCCCTTTATATCAATGCTTTGTGAAGGGATGGCCTCTAGAGCACTCCATATTTTAAAAGAGTTTTCATAGTCAGAGAGCTCTTTTTCTGTAAGGTAGATTTTGAAGTTGTCCAGAATAGTCTCAGTTGCCTCTTTAGCTGTTTTGTATTGATATTGTTTAATTGCGTTATCTGATTTGATTGTATACAATCTGTAGAGCAGTGAGTCGTGGATGAGATGCTGCCTTTCTGTTAGGTAATCAATTCGTTTCTCAGCCTCTTTCAGTTGGTTGAAAGCGTTATAAATTAACGCCTCTGTATAATACCTGAGCGGTTTTGAGAGTTGTCTCCCTTTTTCAAGATATAGGTCTCTTGCCTTGAAGTAGTTGTCCTCTTTGAATTGTTGGTTAATTTCGTTGAATACCAAATCACTGTTTGAGGAGCATGATAAAACCAATAGGGTAGTCGTAGATAAGATTACAAATTTTATATGTTGAATAATCTTGTTCATTGTTTATTTTTTTTGAGTTTAAGGATGTTGCGATTTAAGATATTGAATATTCGCCTTAATCAATTTTTTAAGAATATCCTGTTCCGGGGTACCGGAAAAAACGTATAAAGAGATTGCTGTTTTACGAGGTGAAAAGCCCACCAGTGGCCAGTCTCCCTCTTGTCTGCTTTTTTCTGATTTGTAGTGATAGCTTCCAAATCCTATCAATGAGGCTCCCCACATTTGTGGCTTAAATCCAGTCCACTCCTCCATCATAGCCATCAACTCGAATGCATCTCTTTTCTTTTGCTCTGTATCGGCAAAAGCATTTATAAAATTGACAACATTTGCCTCGTTTAATTTTGTTTTTAATTCGGCCATAGTATTAAATACTTATTTGCGTAGAATTTTATCCATTGCCTTGCCTTTTGCAAGTTCGTCAATTAGTTTATCAAGATAGCGAATTTTTTGCATCAGGCTATCCTCTATCTCCTCAACTCTGTAGCCGCAAATAACTCCGGTAATTTTATGGACATTGGGGTTTATCTGAGGAGCATTTGTGAAAAACGTTTCAAAATCTGTTTTGTTGTCAAGATGGTGTTGCAGGGACTCTTTTGTGTATCCTGTAAGCCAGTAGATTATCTGATCTACTTCCTCTTTAGTGCGCCCTTTTTTTTCGGCCTTCTGGATGTAGAAAGGATATACATCAGAGAAGGGCATTTTGAATATGCGGGTGTTGTTCATTTTTCTTGTTGATTTCAATATCTGAAGGCACCTGCAACCAACTCTTGTTCGCTTCGGGGAATTCCGGCCTCTGATGCATATTTTTGCCACATAGAGACTGCAGATTTTATTGATAATAAAATCTCCTTTGCTCTAGTATTTTCTAATCCAAAGTATTTTGCTGTGCTTAAGGCTAATTCAAAATCAAGCGAATTATCATCTTCTGAAATGTTCAGCTTTAACCCAAATCCTCTCTCATCTGGATTAATATCATAAGCGGGTGAAAGCTCCCATCCACCTTTGCCTGAGAGGATAAATCCATGATTCCTTAAGTGGTCGTCACAATTTGATACGGCAATGTTTAAAACGATTCTTCGCCACAATTGTTCCAGATTAAAGTTTGTATTGTTACAATTTGATGCAATCCACTGTGCGAGTTCTAAATAGCTGACTCCATCTGAATAGCTTACTCCGTCAGAATATCCTAGCAGAGTCATTGCAGATGCAAAGTGAATTCTTTTACCTGCTTCATTTCGGTCAAAACGTTTTGTTAAAAAAGTATGATGATTACTGCCAAATTTTTGAGCTTTACACTCAGGTATAATAACTCCGCAATTTGCAGCTATTCTTGAAATGACATATTCCCATGCACCAATGTCTTTTTCGTCTTTCCCGCTTGGGAATTTTGCTATCCACAGGTGACCCTTTTCATCAAGTATATTTGCTTTAGGTCTTGCTCCCCCAAGAGATGATCCGGGAGCTAGCAGCATATTTATCCACTTTATGTGTTCAGAAGAGTATATTTCATCATCGTTTTCAATATGCAGACTGGCGTATTCCAGCTCTCGGATTGAATTCCAAGGAGGAGTCGCCAGGGATTTGTTATTATCCATAAAATCTCCTTCAGGAGAAACTTTGAACCGAAGTGCTCCCATTCTGGTTCCATCATAAACTCCCATCAAATAATCTGCTTCAGTCAAAGTGCGAGTAGTTCTGTTTTCTACTCTGGCTATAATGGCCTCTCGTCTGCGCATTAAAGTGCGTCCCCATCTGTCCGGAGCCGAATCAAGAAAAAGCCCAAAGTTGTTTTTATCGGCTTTCAAATATTGTTTTCCGGAAAATTCTGATAAATCAGGATCCAGTGAGCGAAAACTACTGTTTCTTATCCAATTCATATCGTTTTCGTATGAGAAAACCTCTTTGCCCCTAATTAATTCACTATAAAGCACGCCCATAAAGATTGGTTTTTCAGACATAAACCAGTCCATATAAACATATATCTCATTATTCTGTGCCATATTTATTTTTTAGAAGCTCTCTCTTTAACTCTGAACCGGGCATCTTGCAATCTTCTCCCTAGCTCATCATCTTTTGCTACCAGAAGAAGATCTTTGTCAAGTCCAAGTATCGCCAGTACCCTAAAATAATATCCTATAGCAACACTTTCGTCCCCTTTTTCAATTTTAATAAGTGTATTCCTAGAAATTGATGCACGCTCAGAGACTTGTTCTGACGATAAGTCTCTGCGCAATCTGGCGTATTTTATATTTTCTCCGAATTCAGCAAGAATCCTTGATTGAGATGGAAGTAGAGGGCGTTTCACTTGTATAATGTTTATAATAATAAACAAATATATGAATAATTGTTCATAATAATACACATTATCTACTTATTTATAGTCATCAATGGAGTGAGTTACTTCGACAATATTAATTCTGGAGTTCTGTAAAAGTCATTCAGCGAGTTTGTGTAGTAGCTGTAGTTGATTTTGCTGCTGCGCTGGAAGATAAGCGGCTCTTTGTGGCCTGCGGGGACTAAGGTTAGCTTGGTCATCCCGTTGATTGAATTGTATTTGTCGGCATTCATTGTTTTCTGATCGAATAGGATGTCGAAGTAAAACAAATATTTGCCAATCCATTTTATGTAACTTTCTGAGTCCTCTTTGCTTACCTCTCCCTGTTTGTTTATGAGTGTCAGGCCTGGGTCTTTTGTGTATATGGCTTTTTGGAATTCAACGCCGGTGAGAGGTGCTCCGTTAAGAGTTGGTATTATATTGAACTGTGGGTCTATGTAAATCCATTTCCCTAGCTCTTTTGAGTAGACTTCTGAAACGACATGTCCGGCACCGCGTCTGACTTTCTCAACATCTCTGGTTTTGAGGCCGAGTGTTCTGGCGGGAATACCTATGCTGTTATGGGCTGCTGTTGCTACAATTCCATATTCTACGCATCTGAATTTTTTCCCCTGCTTGGCTTCTGAGAGTATGGTTAATGCATCTTGTTTTGATGGGGTATTGCTGCCGTTATGCTCCCACTGTTTGCTGGTCCAGTCTAAAATTGTCTTGATTTTTGCAAATTCATCGGTATCGCCGGCTGTTAGTTGCTCCAGGTTATAGCTGGTCCTTAGCTCCTTAAGGTAATCGTTGTCTATAGTGTCTGCATATTGAAATTGGTAAAGCGAATCGGGGGCATCTGTTGTGTAGGAGATGTCTAGCAGCTTTGATGAGGGGCTGATTTTTAATAGTTGATAGAATGTGGTTGGGGTTAGAAGGTAAATTACAATAACTATTGCAATTAAACTGATGATTATTAAGGCTATCTTTTTCATATTGAGAAGGTTAATTCAGGTGATATTTCAAAGATAATAGTTTTTAAAATAAAAGAGCTGTCATCTCTTTTGATGGCAGCTCTTTTAATTAAGTTGCGGTTGTAAACCTTTTTGGACTTGTGAACCATTGTTCGTGATCGGACGGGGTGTCCGTGGGCCTCAATCTCTTCCTCTCTGGAGGCTCTGCGGTTGGCAAGGAGGAAGTCGGCCTCAGTGATTGTTAATTTCTTCTTTTTCATATTCTCATGAATTGGGGGGCAAAATTATAAAAGGGTTTTAATTTATTTGAGTTCTGTGATATAAATTAGGATGCAAATCACGAGGATGGTGAGGATTAGAAAGAGGATGTCGGCTTTTAGTTTGTCGTTGTTCTTGATTTTTATGTCGTAGACTATGCGCTTAATTCTTTTGGTGAGAACGAATGCGGCCAGAGGGATGAGGAGGATGTATATGGCAGACATAACTATTTTGCAGTATTAGGAAAAGCTTTGACAAGTTGATCCTTTACAAGTAGTCCGATGGCATGTCTTGAGCCGGAATACCCATAAAAGGCAGTTGATGTTCCTGTAACCCATTTTGATTCAAAAATTGGTGTTGAGGATTGGTTATCAATGATATCTAATTTTCCTCTTCTGTTACCAATTTTCTTTTCAATTACTCTAAGTTGAAATGTAAAATCTGCAGATTCTTTTGATTCTGTAATTACAAGGGATGTTTTTCCAGCTAAGTAGTCTTTTAGCATGGCTATTGCGTTTTCTCCGTCTACATTTACTTCGTTTTGGGTCTGTTCAAATGTCAGAAAGACCTTTGAGTCTGATTTTAACTGAGCGAAAGTTATTAAGGAGGAGAGAGTAAAAAGTACTATAAGAGATAATGTTTTCATAAGAGAGGGATTTAATTGGTTGTATACCAAAGGTAATAAAAACCGATGTGCGGGATCAATTTATTTTAATATTTTAAATTCGTTAATATGAGTGGGTTGCCTTGCTGGATGGAATATTACAGGCGTGGGTGGGACGAACCTCCACAGGGCTAATTTAGTGGTGATTGCAAAAGATTAAGTGTTAATTGTGTTAGATTTATATTTTGGGATGTGTCGATAATCAATAAGATAGAGGTTCGTCCCACCCACGCCTGTGAGGGTGTTTTCAGGAAAAATAGGGGATTGCCTCGCTGATCGAGGCGTTCCCCTGGTGGTGGGGGTAATCGGGAATCAGAGGTACAGTATTTTTGGCAATTTGATATGAAGCAATTATGGGAGTGATCTCCTCATCCCAGCAAGCGCTTAATACAATTATAGCTTTGGCTTTTTTAAAACTTTAGAACGCATACCCGAGCTTTAGGTCAATTGCCAGCACTGCCTCCCAATTGTTGCTTCCAATAATATTGGTTCCAACACCTGCTGCCACTTCAAAAATGAAGTGCTCGCCCATTGTTCTTTTCAAACCGTATTTGGGTACAATCAGGATGTATTGGGTTACATCTGCATTGTTACCAATACTGAAACCTGGCTGATAATCTGCAGAAACTGCAAGATAGTTTGCGGAGTTGTTAATGGTTTTTTTGCCTTTACTGAATCTTTTGGACAGATTGTAGTAATATCTTGGTTCTATTCTGAGTGACGGTGCAATATACCAGTAGTTGCCATTGAAAACTCCTGAGCCAAAACCTCCGTTAAGGATAAGTTCCATATTCAATGTAGATTGTTGGGCTATTGGATGTTCGTAGGCGTAAGATAACCCTACCAATGGTCCTTTAATACTGTGGCTTCTTTGGGTATTTGAATTTTGAGCTGATAGGTTAAATGAGATGGTTGCAATTATTGCAATAATTAGCTGTTTCTTCATATTATATCTGACGGTTAGAGGTATGTCTTGCAAAACAGAGCACTTTAATTGGTTGTGTGTCAAATGTAAAAAAAAAACGATGCACAGCATCATTTTTTCAGATTTTCTAATTATTTTAATTTGAGGGGATTGGCTGGTTGTGCGTTGTGTCACAGGCGTGGGTGGGCTTAAAAGAGAGAAAAGCCCATCTGCCTGGTGGCAGATATCTATTTGTTATGCTAAGCCAGTTGTGTGTTTTGATCATTTTCCTGACGTCGGGAAAATGATAATTTTGATAATATTGGTTGAATTCAGATGTTTTGGGATTGCCTCGCTGCGCGTGGCGTTCCCCAATTTGGGGATGCTTCAAAGAAGAAAAAGCCTTATGCTGCGCATAAGCTTTTTTGTTTCTCCTCTCTCAGCCTCGAAAGCGAGCTTTCGGTCTTCGGAGTAAAAACAAAAAACCGGGCGTGTGCCCGGCTTTTTCTTTTTTGGCGGTGAGGGGGTACTTGAGCCTTGATTATCATAGAGTTCCATAAAGTGTCATAGAGTATCAAATCAGCACTTTAAGGTTTTTTCATAGTCTCATAGAGTATCATAGATAGTCATAGAGTTTCACTGTTTTAGTCCCCGATTTCAAAAACGGGGACTAAATGACTATTCCGGTGATATAGGGCCACTATTCTGGAGCATATGGGGCCATTTACAGTTTTCTCGCTTTCATAGCAAAAGTGCATAAAAAAATTTAATGTTATTTATTCTCGAAGAGATTTCTTTGATTTTATTTCTATTCTAAAAGCTCCATTTACCAGTCTATCCATAATTGCATCAGCAATAGTGCTTTCTCCTATTATATCA
>JAQVRQ010000024.1 GCA_028700975.1 Bacteroidales bacterium
ATAATAATCGTTATTAATTGGGCAAAGTTAGCATTTTAAATTATTACATTTGCACCTGTATGGAAATACAGATGCTTGACCTTAAGGGTCAATACATAAAGATAAAGGAGGAGTTAGACAGAGAGATAGACTCTGTTCTTAATGAGGCTCAATTTATAGGAGGGAGGCAAGTTTATGAGTTTGCCTCGGCTCTTGCGGATTACCTCTCTTCTTCGCACGTGATTCCTTGTGCCAATGGTACTGATGCTTTGCAAATTGCCCTTATGTCTTTAAATCTTGAGAGAGGAGATGAGGTTATTCTGCCTGCATTTACATATGCGGCTACTGCAGAGGTGGTTGCATTGCTTGGACTCACACCGGTACTTGTGGATGTTTGTGAGGAGAGTTTTAATATTGACACATCTCAAATTCCCGCTGTTATTTCTGAAAAAACAAAGGCAATTATGCCTGTTCATCTCTTTGGTCAGTCGGCAGAGATGTCTCAGATAATTGAGATAGCTTCCCGTTACCACCTGAAAGTAATAGAGGATAATGCTCAGGCATTAGGTGCAAAATACCAAATGCCAAGCGGGGAGGAGTTTAGTTGCGGAACCATTGGTGATATTGGCTGTACATCATTCTTTCCATCTAAAAATTTAGGTTGTTATGGTGATGGAGGAGCAATGTTTACCCAAGATGATAAATTGGCGGAAAGATTGCGAATGATTGCGAATCACGGACAGAAGGTTAAATACACACATACTGTGGTTGGATGTAATTCAAGATTGGACACAATTCAGGCAGCCATATTAAAAATAAAGCTAAACTATCTGGACAGTTACATAACTGCAAGAAGGGAGGCAGCAACTCTATACAACGATTTGTTATATGGTGTTTCAGAGATTGTGCTCCCTAAAGAGATGGCAGAAAGTACTCACGTGTATCACCAGTATACAATACTTTCTAAACGCAGGGATGAACTTAAGGAGCATTTGCAAAAGGAGGGAATTCCCACGATGATATACTATCCTATTCCACTTCAGAATCAGCCTGCTTTTAAAGAGAGAGTGGTTATCAGATGTGAAACCCCTGTGGCTCTTAAACTTTCCCAAGAGGTTCTGTCACTTCCTATGCATACCGAACTCACTTACAATCAGCAAATGAGAATTGCAGATAGTATAAAAAAATTCTACAAGCATAAATAATGATGAAAAGAGAGAAGATTCTTGTAACCGGAGGTGCCGGATATATTGGGGCACACACTGTTGTGGAGCTGGATTTAGCTGGATTTGAAGTAGTTATTGTTGATAACTTTTCAAATTCTACACCTGATGTGCTGGATGGGCTAGAGGGTATAACAGGAAAAAGGCACCACTTTATGGAGCTGGACTGCTCTGACAGAGAGGATATGAAGATGCTCTTTGCAAAGCATCCTGATATTTCTGCTGCAATTCATTTTGCTGCATATAAAGCTGTGGGAGAGAGCGTCGAGAAACCTCTTGATTATTACAGAAACAATCTGGACTCTCTGTTATGTCTGCTTTATGAGATGACAAAAGAGGGTAGGAGTGGCGGACTTGTCTTCTCCTCCTCTTGTACTGTTTACGGTCAACCAGCTTCAGAGAATCTTCCTGTAAGTGAGATGGCTCCTCTTCAGCCTGCAACCTCTCCTTACGGAAGAACAAAACAAATATGTGAAGATATTTTGACTGATGTTGCAAAAGCTTCAGGAGATAAATTAAGGGCAATCGCACTAAGATATTTTAATCCTATTGGTGCACACCCTTCTGCATTAATTGGAGAGTTGCCAAGGGGAGTTCCTCAAAATCTCTTGCCATTTGTTACACAGACTGCAATTGGGTTACGAAAAGAGCTTAGCGTATTTGGGAATGATTATAACACTCCGGATGGATCCTGCATAAGAGATTATATATATGTTTGTGATTTGGCCAAGGCCCACGTAAGAGCTGTTGAGAGATTGCTTGAAAAGAGAACCGGTAAGGGTGGCGAGGTAGAGTATTTTAACCTGGGCACTGGTGTTGGCCTCTCCGTCTTAGAGGTGGTAAATAAATTTATGGATGCTACTGGTGTTGATGTGCCATACAAAATTGTTGGTAGAAGAGCCGGAGATGTAGAGAAGGTCTGGGCAGATCCCTCAAAAGCAAACGAAGTGCTCGGCTGGAAGGCCGACACTCCGCTTGAAGATGTTTTTAAATCTGCCTGGTTATGGGAAAAGAGGGTTAGGCGAAAGCTTTAATAATCTTTTCAATTCTTGAGAGACTCTCTTTTTTACCCAAAAGCGCTATTATATCGGCAACCCCTGGTCCTTTAGAAGCCCCTACAAGTGCCAGTCTCAGGGTATTCATCACAGATCCCATTTGCCAGCCACGCTCTTTTATTAAAGATGGAAGCAGATGCTCAATACTCTCTCTAGAAAAATCTTCAACAGAGAGAAGAGTTTCAGATATTTCGTTAAGTATATTTGGTGTATCCTCTTTCCAGAATTTAGTCTTTACTGCCAGATCATATTCAACCGGAGATGTAAAGAAAAATTTACCAAGTTCCCAGAAGTCTTTTACAAACACAGCTCTCTCCTGTAACAGAGTTACAACCTCTTTTACATACTCCTTTTCGGGAGCTATCCCTTTCTCAGCAAGGATATGAGAGAAGTCATCTGCCAATTTATCTTTATCACACATTCTCAGGTACTCCTGGTTATACCAGCGTGCCTTTTCCGGATTGAACTTTGCACCGGATTTGACTACCCTTTCCAGTGAGAATGATTCCACAAGTTCATCTAGCGAGAATATCTCTTGTTCTGTTCCGGGATTCCAGCCCAAAAAGGCGAGGAGATTAACAAAGGCTTCCGGAAAGTATCCATCTTCTCTGTAACCTCGTGATTTTTCACCTTCGCTGTTATTCCATTCAAGAGGAAAAACGGGAAAGCCGAGTCTGTCTCCGTCTCTTTTACTTAATTTCCCCTTTCCGTCGGGTTTAAGCAGCAGTGAGAGGTGGGCAAATCTTGGCTGATTCTTCTCCCATCCCAATGACTCATATAGAAGATAATGAAGAGGTAATGATGGTAACCACTCCTCTCCGCGAATCACATCTGTAATTTCCATTAAATGGTCATCCACAATATTGGCAAGATGGTATGTTGGGAGCTCATCTACAGCTTTCCATAAAACTTTATCGTCAAGAGTGCTGGTATTAACCTCAATTTCTCCTCTTATTAAATCGTTCATTTTTACCACTCTCTCTATGGGCATTTTAAATCTGACTACCCAATGGTTCTCCTCTTTTAATCTTCTGTTTGTCTCTTCTGAAGTGAGTTTAAGAGATGTCGAAAGCCTCTCTCTAACTTGATAATTATAGGTAAATGTTTCGCCTTTAGACTCGTACTCTTTTCTCAGCATATCTAACTCTTCTGATGTGTCAAAGGCGTAGTATGCATATCCATTTCGAACCAACTGTTCAGCATAATCTCTATATAGGTGCTTTCTCTGAGATTGTCTGTATGGTGCGTGCGGATGCTTAATTGAAGAATTTTCAACAATTTTTCCCCCCTCTACTCCCTCGTCAGGAGATATACCGCACCAGGCAAGAGCTTCAATAATATACTCCTCTGCTCCGGGTACAAATCTTTGAGAATCTGTGTCTTCGATTCTGAGAATAAAGTCTCCTCCCTTCTGTTTTGCGTAGAGATAGTTATAGAGGGCAGTCCTGACCCCTCCCATATGAAGAGGGCCGGTTGGACTTGGTGCAAAACGAACTCGAATCTTTTCTGTCATTTTTATTTAGTCTTGTGTTTGATGAAGGTAAGAGTTATCAGATAGGAGGTGTTGTTTACCCTCTCTCTCCTCAATTCTCATACTTCCTGCTCCTTTTACATCTTCCGATAAAGATTGCGATGAGGAGCGGTCCTCCTTATTAATCAGTACTTTCCTTCTTATATATGCGGGTTGATTTTCTAAATCAACAATATTGTCTTCAGGTGCCAGTATAAGAGCCGGTTTTGTTTTAATGCTGCCGGGTGATGGTGCACTCTGCGTTGCGGCAGGTTTAACCCTCTCTTGTGTTTTAATAGGCTCAGTCTGGACTTTTGGATTATTCTTGATATCAATAACAACTTGTGTTGATTGAGGCTGCATCTGGAGTTCACCTCCAAGAGTAACACTCTCAACTAGTTTATCTCCCTCTGTTGATATTTGAGGTAGTGAGTGCATATCAAAACCTGTAGCAACAACCGTAACGCTAATTGCTTCTCCTATTTCCGGATCATTAACAACACCTCTTTTGAATTTTTGAACATTCTCTCCGGTATACTCTTTAATATAATCCATTATTTGGGAGAGTTCGGCCATTGTTAGTCCGTTATTACTGCTTGATGTAATATTAACAAGAACACCTTTAGCGGTCTTAAGATCATAGTCGTTAAGCAATGGTGATGAGAATGCCTCTTCAACTGCCCGGATTGCTCGGTTATCACCCTCTGCTGTTCCGGTGCCAAGTAGTGCCATACCACTATTTTGCATAATCATTTTTACATCTGCAAAATCCACATTTATAAAACCGGGTCTTGTGATAATCTCTGCAATACCTTTTACTGCAGAATTTAAGACCGAGTTTGATTTTGGAAAAGCATCAAAGATGTTAAGCTCTCCAAAGATTTTATAGATTTTCTGGTTGTCAATTATTAGTAAAGAGTCAACATACTTCTCTAACTCCTTTATACCAACGATTGCTCTTTTTAGAAATTCTAACCCCTCGTCCCGGAATGGTAATGTTACTACTCCCACGGTAAGGAGATTTAGCTCTTTTGCAAGCTTTGCAATAACCGGAGCTGCACCTGTACCGGTACCACCTCCCATACCGGCTGTAATAAAGACCATCTCTGTCTGGCCCGATAAAGATGCCTTTATAGTGTCTATTGATTCCAGGGCAGCACTTCGGCCTCTCTCAGGGTCGCAGCCTGCTCCCAACCCCTTAGCGAGGTCGTGTCCAAGTTGAATTTTTTCAGGAACCGGGCTGTTTTTCAAAGCCATTGTATCTGTGTTACAGATCATAAAGTCAACATCCTTTATTCCCTGTTGGAACATTTGATTTACAGCGTTTCCGCCGCCGCCGCCTACTCCAATTACTTTGATAATGGAACCGTTTGATTCCCAATTTACCGGTATATAATCTTTCATTTTAACTATGCTTCATTATTTGCTGAATCAAAGAAAGTACCTATCATATCAAATATGCTTGTTCTCTTTACTTTGTTCTTAACTTTTGGTTTTTTAGGCTCCTGGTCTGTTGATTTAACCTCTACAGTCTCCAGCTCCTCCTGAGGGAAAAGCATTGGATCCAGCATAATATTTCCATTTTCAACCTCTGTTTCTCTCTCAAGAGCCTTTTCACATCCATATATCAGCAGACCTACGGCAGTAGATGAGCTAGGTTTGTTTACAGCTTCTGGTGAGTCAAAGGTAATATTATTCTGTGGAGAGGCAATTCTTGCGCTGTATCCTGTTTTGTAAGTAACATAATTACAGATATGTGCAAGTTGTGAGCCACCGCCAGTCAAAACGATACCGCTATGCAGCTTATCTTGATAACCGGATCTCTCTATTTCGTACATAACCGCCTCAACTATCTCGGCAACTCTCGCCTCAATAATGCTTGCAATAACTTTAAAGGATACCTCTCTGGAATTTGCCCCATTCATACCGGGGATTATAACTGTTTTATTGTCTGGAGCATATTCAGTAATACAGGAGCCATACTGAATCTTCATCTGCTCTGCATTTCTGGATGATACTCCGCAGCCCTGTTTTAAATCTTCAGTTATTGAATTTCCACCAAAAGGTATAACAGCAGTGTGTCTTATAATATTATTCTCTATAATCAGTAGATCTGTAGTGCCACCCCCTATATCCATCATAGCTACACCTGTCTCCATCTCCTCTTCAGAAAGGACAGCCAGAGCAGAGGCAACCGGCTCTAGTACCAACTCTTTTAATTTTAGACCAGCTCTGCTTATCACAGATTTGCTGTGTTCGGCAGAGTTTGTTCTACCAATGAAAAGTTTGTAGTTTCCTTCAACCTGACTTCCAACCATTCCAACAACCTCTGTTTGGCCAATATGATCATCAACATTATAACTTTGAGGTATAACGTGTAGAATTTTCTCCCCGGCATTAACACGGGTCTTGTACATCTCTTCATTCATCTCGTCTATCTCGTCCTGAGTTATCAGGTTGTCCGGCTTTTGACGATTTCTTTTACACCCTTCGTCTGTACATCTGATATGTTGACCTGCAATTCCAACATAAACCTCTTTAATATCAACGCTACAATCCTGTTTTATTCCGTCAAGAGTAGGGATTAGAGAGTCCAGAACATTCTGGATATTAACAACTTCGCCTCTCATTATTCCTTTTGAAGGGGTTTCTCGAAAGGAGATTATTTTGTAGCCGGATTCACTTTTTTCTCCAACCAGGCTTACAACCTTTGTTGTTCCAAGGTCAATTGCTGCTGTGTAAGTTTTCATATATTCAGGTGTTTTTCAATATTTGTCCTATTCTGTTTTAACTCTTTTCTTTTAGTGCATACAATTTGTTCATCGTACTGCAAGCTAATTCTGCTATATTTTTCCCAGCCCACGTTTGGTATTACGTGATTATAAAATGCCGAGAGTTTTATAAACTTCTCTTCAATATTATCTGGTTTTCCAAATACAATAATATGTTGTCCAACTCTTGGGATAATATATAGATCTCCCTTTGAGTCAACATCTATTTGCTCTATCTGAGCATCATAGAAGTCATTTTTATCTATAAAATTACCCAAGTAAAGCATCTGTTCACTCCACTCTTTATTCTCCTTAATTCTCCCTCTGTAACCAGGTACAATTGATAGCGGGATATTACCTGTAACTATTGGTACATAGGAGGTGAATGTTTTAACAAGAGGAAATATATATCCACTTTCATCCATATAAAATCCTCCGTTTTCTGTCTCAAGTCTCAATACCGGTCTTCTTTGCTCAACCTTGACATACATTACACCCTCTCCGTTATAGTTGATTTGAGATATTTTTACCGCAGTTCTGTTGTTAAGTACCTCCTCAAGCTCATATAGGTTGATATGCTTAATCTTACTCTCTCCTGCAGAGATTCCTTGTTCACGGATAAGCTCAGCAATCTCATTTTTGCTTACAAATTTATTAACAGCACTATCCAGTATTGATATATCCACTCTTTTGCATATAACTTTTGCACTCTCCCTCTTTTCCAGTCCGTAAGTGAGAACAAAATAGGCTGTTAACACTCCAAAAAGCATTGCATATCCTGTGTATATGGCAATTTTTTTAAACATTATACTTTCTTTTGAGCAACTCTTTAATAGGTTCAATAAATCTATCAATGTCTCCTGCACCAAATGTTATAAGGATCTCAGGATCAATTGAATCTATGCTATTTAAAATGTTCTCCTTTGTTACTAGTCGTTTGTTTGACAACTCCATTTTGTTGAAGATTGTCTCAGAAGTAACACCTTTAATAGGGAGCTCTCTTGCCGGATATATATCCATAAGAAGAAGTTCATCCAACATATCAAGACTTTTTGCAAAATCTTCTGCAAAATCTCTGGTTCTTGAATATAGATGAGGCTGAAAAATCCCTGTTAGTCTCCTCCCCGGGAATATCTCTCTTATTGAAGAGATGGCAGCAGTAATCTCTTTTGGGTGGTGAGCATAATCGTCAATGTACGATATTTTAGGTGTGTTAATATGGATATCAAATCTTCTTTCAACTCCCTGGAATGACGCGAGAGCATCTCTAACCTTCTCTTCATCCACTCCATTTAGAAGTGCAGCTGCAGCTGCAGCTATACCGTTTTCTACATTTACCCATCCGGGTATTCCCACTTTGCAATTCTCAATTTTTCCCTTTGGATATTTAAGTGTAAAGCTGAAATACCCACCATCGAGCGATATTATATTTTCTGCACAGAAGTCTCCACCCTCGTTAAATGAGTATCTGTAAACATTTACATCATCAGAAAGCTTACCTTTTAATTCTATTGTTGTTTTAATAATTAAATCACCTCCTTGCTTGACTTGTGAGGCAAAATCATTAAAGGCATCTTTAATATTTTGATGATTTGTATATATATCTAGATGGTCCGCATCGGTTGATGTTATTATTGCTGTGTCTGGCCATAGTTGAAGAAAAGATCGGTCAAACTCATCGGCCTCTGCTACAAGATATTCGCTCTTTGAAAGGAGCAGATTTGTATGATAGTTTTTTGATATTCCTCCTAAAAAGGCTGTACACCCCTTTCCGGATGATGTCATAATATGAGCTAGTAACGTTGATGTTGATGTTTTCCCGTGTGTTCCGGCTACTGCTAAAGTCCTTTTGGACGATGCCACCTCTCCCAGAGCCAGAGATCTTTTTATAAGTCTGTAGCCCTTCTCTCTGAACCAGCAGAGCTCACCCATATCAGATGGCACTGCCGGTGTGTAAATAACAAGGCTTTTCTCTATTTCAACCTTAAAAATTTCCGGGATTTGATTAAGATTATCTTCAAAATGTATAGGTATACCCTCTTTTTCTAGCTCTGCAGTAATTCTGGACGGTGTCTTGTCGTAACCGGCAACAACAGATCCCTCGTGATGATAGTATCTTGCTAGAGCACTCATCCCAATTCCACCAATACCTATAAGATATACTCTCCTCATTTCTCTCTCCTGATTAATTTATATAATTCATTAACTATTATTGATGCAGCATCTGAATACGCCATCTGCTTTATCTTCTCTTCCAACTCTTCTATCCTCAACTTATCCTCTACCAAATCAGCTGCAGTCTGCATTAAAAATTCTCCTGCTTCTGAATCCTTAATCATCATTGCTGCTCCTCTCTTAACAAGAGTCATAGCGTTGTGAGTCTGGTGATCTTCCGCAACCATAGGAGAGGGGACAAATATGCAAGCTTTGCCGGCTATGCTCAGTTCCGATATTGTTCCTGCACCGGCTCTTGTAACAATTACATCTGCAGCAGCAATTGCAAGATCCATTCTGTCAAGAAATGCAAAATGCTTAACATAATCTCTTTGGTTCAAGGCAATAAAATTATCAATCTCCTCTTTATAGAATTTTCCTGTTTGCCAAATAATTGAGAAGTTGCAACTGTTATGAGATTTTATCCAATCCTGAACGGCGTTATTTAATGTTCTCGCTCCCAAACTTCCGCCTGTAACAAGTAGCACTCTCTTATCCTCAGGTATTCCAAAATGGGCCTTCCCCTCTCTCTTTAATATCGGAGTTGTAAGCTGGATCCCATCTCTTACAGGGTTTCCGCTTACAAGTATCTTATCTTCAGGAAAGAATTTGCCCATCCCTTCGTAAGCTGTACAAATAACCGAAGCTCTTTTTGAAAGTATTCTGTTTGCAAGTCCTGCGTATGAATTTTGCTCCTGGATAATATAAGGTAATCCTCTTCTGCCTGCCATCCATAGCAGAGGTGCGCTGGCATACCCGCCTACACCTATTACAATATGAGGTTTAAATTTATCAAGAATTCTACCTGCCATTTTAAGGCTCTTAATAACTTTATATGGGAGCAAAAGATTAGAAAATGAGAGCTTTCTCTTTAATCCGGCAACTGGTAAGCCTTCAATATTGTATCCAGCCTTAGGAACTCTCTCCATCTCCATCTTGCCTAAAGCTCCCACAAACAATATCTCTGCTTGGGGATCTCTTTTTCTAATTTCATTAGCTATGGAAATTGCCGGGAAAATATGCCCGCCGGTTCCACCGCCACTTATTATTATTCTCTTTTCACCATTCATAATTCAAGGGCCTCCTCACCCTCCGGGAGCTTATCTGTAGACTGCGGCTGAGTAATGCACTTACTATTCTCGACACTTCTGCTAACGGCTAGTATAATTCCAAAAGCAGAGCTCATAATAATTAAAGATGTTCCCCCCAGACTAATTAAGGGAAGAGTGTGTCCGGTAACAGGCAGGATGCTAACATTAACAAGAATATGCAACATCGCTTGTGATGTAATTAACAGCCCTAGTCCAATCACCGTTATGGCAGAGAAGATTTTTGTGCAACCTCTTGCGATT
Source organism: Bacteroidales bacterium (assembly GCA_028700975.1). GTDB lineage: Bacteria > Bacteroidota > Bacteroidia > Bacteroidales > UBA932 > Bact-08. Next base: position 10,105 of record JAQVRQ010000024.1, read on the forward strand.
GCAATGCACCTATATAGAAACCATAGATATAGCATTAATATTACAATTCCACCACCTAGACCCCACTCCTCTACAATAATTGAGTATATAAAATCTGAATAGGGGTGAGGTAGTACATATCGTTGTGTGCTTTTTCCAGGACCCTTTCCAATTCCGTTAGACGAGGCTATTGCTATTTTTGCCATATCTGCCTGGAATGTTTTATCAAGAACCCTTTGCTTTTCCTGCGAGGTGAGATTCTCCTCTATCTGTTTTTCGTTTGTGAAGTTCTTTATCCGAGATATCATTGTTGCTATCCTTGGAAATACACCAATTGTTATATGGAGGAGAAATACCAAAGCAATTAAGCCGGTAGCAATTCCTGCGCTTTTTACAAGATGTGATGTTTTTATGCCCGCAACAATCAATACAAGGAATGATAGTCCCCCAAGAACAAGTGCAGTTGAAGCACTCCCGTTAAGAATAAGAAGAAGAACAATACCAAGAGGCGCAACTACCCAAATAGCAAACTCTTTAAATGTTTCAAATTTATGATCCTCAAGAACTTTTGCCAAATAGAGCATAGTTGTGATTTTTGCAATCTCACTTGGCTGAAATGAGACTCCGAATATTGTTATCCATCTCTCTGCATCATTTATCTTGCTTCCAATTAAAACCGTAGCAATGAGAAGTCCAATACTCAGGGCCATTCCAAGGTAGGAGATGAATCGATACCAACCTAAAGGGATTCTTGAGCAGATGTAAAGAGTTGTTAGCCCCATTATTACAAATCTCAGTTGCTTCATCAGATAGAAAAAGGTGCTTCTATCTTCACGGAAAGCCAGTGAGCTGCTGGATGAATAGACTGCGGCAATGGATATTAGTGATAGTGCAATCACAATTACCCAAATGACTTTGTCTCCCTTTAGCCTGTTTATGAAATTATCTCCCATATTCTTTATAGTGAGGCTACTGCCTCTTTGAATTGTTTACCTCTGTCTTCATAGTTTCTGAAAAGATCAAAACTCGCACAAGCTGGAGAGAGAAGGACAGTCTCGCCAGATTTTGCTACTCTGTATGCCGTTTCAACAGCCTCTTTTGCTGACCCTGCATCATATATTTCGTCAACCATACCTCCAAACTCTTCGTGGAGCCTTGTGTTATTTATGCCCAAGCAAATAAGTACCCTTACTTTCTCTTTAACCAATTCGTATAGAGGAGTATAATCATTGCCTTTATCCTTTCCACCTGCAATCCAAACGACATCTCCTTTCATACTTTCAAGTGCATACCAGGTGGAGTTTACATTAGTTGCTTTAGAGTCATTTATGTAGAGTACATTTTTAACTTTAAGTACATTTTCAAGTCTATGTTCAACCCCTTTGAAACTTGAGAGACTCTCTCTTAATACATTATTGCTTATATGGAGAACTTTACCGGTTATTGCGGCGGCCATTGAGTTGTATATATTGTGCTTACCCTGCAAAGAGAGTTCGTTTACAAACATCTTGTAGTCTTCACTATTATATACTACGTGCATCTGTTCATCCATTACATATGCTCCCTCCTCAACCTCTCTGGTTTGGCTGAATGGGAGTTGTTTTGCCTGAAGAACAATTTTGTTAAGGTGAGATATGCTAATTTCATCATCGGCACAGAATATAAAGCAATCCTCAGATGACATATTTCTTGTAATTCTAAATTTTGCCTTGATGTAGTTCTCCATATTGTTGTCATATCTATCCAGATGGTCTGGGGTGATATTGAGTAGAACAGCAATGTCTGCCTTGAATTCATACATTCCTTCAAGTTGGAAGCTACTTAGCTCTAGAACATAGTAGTCGTGGTTTTTAGTTGCAACCTGAAAAGCATAACTTTGACCAATATTACCCGCAAGTCCTACATTGAGGCCTGCATTTTTCATCAAAAAATAGATAATTGAAGTTGTTGTTGTTTTTCCGTTGGAACCTGTTATGCAAATCTTTTTTGATTCATCATATCTTCCTGCAAATTCAATTTCAGAAATTACAGGTATACCTTGAGAAAAGATATCATCCATTATTGGAACGCTATCCGGGATGCCGGGACTTTTAACAACCTCGTCTGCATCAAGAATCCTCTCTCTTGTATGACCACCCTCTTCGTATGGTATGTTAAATCTTTCTAGCATAGCTTTGGCGTCGTCCTGAAGCATATTGCAATCAGAAAGGAATGTTTCGTGTCCTTTAACTATTGCAAGGACTGCCGCTCCAACCCCGCTTTCGCCACCCCCTAAAACTACTACTTTTGACATATCTATCTAATTTTCAAGGTTATTATTGATACTACTGCAAGGATTATTGCTATTATCCAAAATCTAGCAACAATCTTGGCCTCCGGGAGAGCCCTTTTGGGCTTTTGTATAAGGGCCGGAATTCCCTCTTTTTGAAAATGGTGATGGAGAGGAGCCATCTTAAAGATCCTTACACCTTCACCATATTTTTTGCGAGTATATTTAAAGTAGAGCCTTTGAATAATTACAGAGAGACTCTCTACAAAGAAGATTCCGCATAAAACCGGAATCAGTAACTCCTTTCTTATCATAATGGCTGCAACAGCAATAATTCCCCCAATAGCCAGTGATCCGGTATCACCCATAAAAACTTGTGCAGGGTATGAATTGTACCATAGGAAGCCAACTAATGCGCCAATAAATGCGGCAAGAACCACTACAAGCTCTCCTGTATTAGGAATATACATTATGTTAAGATAGTTGGCGTAGATTACGTTACCGGAAAGATATGCGAGAATTGCCAGAGTGACTCCTACAATTGCAGATATTCCGGTAGCAAGACCATCCATTCCATCAGTAAGATTTGTCCCGTTTGAGACTGCGGTAACAATAAATATTACTATTAGTACATAAATTATCCATCCAATTTTCTGTCCAGCCTCTCCGCCTACAGGTGATAACCAGGCATAATCAAATTCGTTATCCTTAACAAATGGAATTGTGGTTTTTGTACTCTTCTCATCTGTAAAATATCCAACTTTATCACTAAACCCTTCTTGAGTAATAACTTCTGCGTGGGCCTCCCTGACACTATCGTTTGATGGTACTCTAACTATAGCTTGATCACTTAAATAGAGACTTACCCCAACTATTAATCCAAGCCCAACTTGTCCAAAAATCTTGAATTTGCCTTGAAGCCCCTCCTTGTTTTTCTTAAAGACCTTAATGTAGTCATCAAGAAAGCCTATGAAACCCAACCATACTGCGGCTAGTATCATCAATTGCACATATATATTTGTAAGGTCGCCTAAAAGAATTGCCGGTATTAGAAGTGAGATAAGAATTATTAGCCCTCCCATAGTAGGTGTGCCACGTTTTTGCATTTGTCCTTCAAGTCCAAGATCTCTTATGCTTTCTCCTATTTGCTTGACAGCAAGCTTATTGATAATTTGCTTGCCTACAAAAAGAGCAATTAACATTGATAATATTACAGCAGATATCGCTCTAAACGATATATATCTAAATAGTCCTAAGCCGGGAAAGTCAATTGATCCTTGCAGGTAGTCAAACAAATTATATAACATATCTTAGTCCTTTAATCTCAATATTTTTGTAATCTCTTCTTTATCATCAAAATGGTGTTTAACACCCTTTATCTCCTGATAATTTTCGTGTCCTTTACCGGCAACGAGTACAATGCTTCCGGGTGAGGCCATCATAATTGCAGCTCTTATCGCCTCTCTTCTATCTGTAATAAAGAGAGTTTTTGCCAAATCTTTTGGAGAAAATCCCTTTTTAATATCCTCAATTATCTCTTCCGGCTCCTCAAATCTTGGATTATCTGATGTAACTATTATTCTGTCTGAATATTTTGTAGATACTTCCGCCATCTCAGGTCTTTTGGTCTTGTCTCTATTGCCTCCGCATCCAAATACAGTGACAATATCTTTTCCATTTGCACTATCCTTTAAAGTCTTTAGAACATTTTCTAGTGCATCTGGAGTATGTGCATAATCTACAACTGCAGTTATATCGCTTCCACCTTTGACATACTCAAGCCTGCCTGCTACGGTAGAGAGTTTGCTTAATTCTATAAGGATCTCCTCTTCATTTGCTCCAAGCAATTTGGCAGTAGCGAAGACGGATAGAAGATTGTAGGCGTTGTGAGCTCCAATAAACCTTGTCCATAGCTCTTTCCCTCCAATATTAAGAAGCATTCCGTCCAGGCTCTTTTCTACAATTCTACAATTGAATTCTGCCGGAGACTGGCAAGAGTATCTCTGTTTTAATGCCACGCAGTTTTGTAGCATTACCATACCATTTCTGTCGTCAATATTTGTAAGAGCAAAAGCATCAGCGGGCAGTTGATCAAAAAAGCTCTTCTTAACTCTTATGTACTCTGCAAATGTTTTATGGTAGTCAAGGTGATCGTGAGTTATATTTGAAAATAAACCACCTGTAAATTTCACGCCTGATGTTCGTTTCTGATCAATTGAGTGGGAGCTAACCTCCATAAAACAGTACTCACAACCAGCTTCAACCATTTCAGACATTAATCTGTTCATCTGTACAGGATCCGGAGTGGTATGTGTTGCACTCACCTCCTTATTAACAATATAGTTGGCAATTGTTGAGAGGAGTCCGCATTTGTATCCTAAGCCTGTAAACAATCTATATAAAAGAGTTGCTGTTGTTGTCTTTCCATTAGTTCCGGTTATGCCTACAACTTTTATCTTGTCAGATGGCTTTCCGTAAAAATTTGAAGAGGCTAAACCAAGTGCTGAATGGGTATCCCCAATTTTTATAATAGTAGCATCCAATCTTTTTTCCGGTAGCTCTTCGCAGAGTACTGCAGATGCACCATTCTGAATCGCCATCTCAATATATTTATGTCCATCCGAAGCGACTCCCTTCTGTGCAACAAACAGATTTCCTTTGCTGCAACATCTGGAGTCAAAGCAGATGCCACTTATATCCACACTCTCAGAAGAGGTTCCTAAAACCTCTTCTACAACTATGCCTTCAATTATTTTATTCAGTCTCATACTCTTCTGAAAGTTGAATTTCAATTATACCATTCTTTTGCAAAGCACTTCCTGCTACAGGGTTTTGAGAAATAATTCTCCCTTTACCGGAGAACCTTACCCTATAGCCTCTGTTTTCTAGAATGTACAATGCATCTCTTAGCCCCATATTTACAACATTTGGAACGCTATCTGCAATAGCAATATAATCCTTGATAACCAATCTGTTGAGCGAATCTTTTGAGACAGATAACCACTCTCCTCTGGCTTTTCCTTCTGTCTTAACAGCGGGTAGAAATGAGATGAGTTTCTCTGTCTCCTCTCTCTTACCTGACAAAATCAATGGTTTGGATGTAGTTACTTTTCCCTTGCCATCTACAGGATTACTCCATTGAGGATTGTTTGCATAAATTCGGTCTGAGATTAGTTTAAATACAGGTGCTGCCCAAGAGCCTCCATAGAAATTTGCTCTTGTTTTGTTTGTGTACAAAACAACAATGGCTGTATATTTTGGGTTGTCACTTGGAAAAAAGCCCGCAAAAGAGGCTTGATGTTTTCTGTAACCTTGTGCATCTCTATATCTTCCGTCAAATGCAATCTGTGCAGTTCCGGTTTTGCCGGAAATTTTATATCTAGGATCGTCCAGTGCTTTTGCAGTTCCGTGCTCAACAACTCCTCTCAAAGCTTCGTGTACCATCTTAATTGTAGATTTTGAGCAGATTGCTCCACTCATCTCCTGAGGTTCAAATTTCTTTTCAATTACCCCGTGTCTTTGTAAACTCTCAACAAAATATGGTTTCATCATTTTGCCACCATTTGCAATTGCATTATAAAATGCCAAGGTATGAAGAGGTGTAAGAAGTGATGCGTAGCCCATTGCCATCATCGGGAGTGTAAGCTTATTCCACATAGCATCTCCAGGAGTGTGAATTACAGATCGCCCCTCTCCCATAATGTCAAGGTTAAACTTCTCCCCAATTTTCATATTATGAAGCCTGTCAATATACTTTTTCTCATTGTTAGCATAGTACTCAACAGCAAGCTTTGCAAATGCAACATTTGAGGACTTTTCAAATGCCTTTCTAACATCAATTAATCCGTAACCCCCTCTGGTAACATCGGTAAACTCTTTTGTGCTGTATTTCCATTTACCATTCCCCGCATCTATAGGAGTCTCAAGTGTAACATATCCATCCTCAATTAGCGCAACCAATGTTGCCAGTTTAAATGTTGAACCAGGCTCTGTAGCTTGGCTTATTGCGTAGTTAAAAGATTCGTCAAACTCACCGTTGCTCATCTTTTTCATATTTGTGATAGCCCTAATAGCTCCGGTTTCAACCTCCATAACAATAGCGGTTGCTCCTTCAAAGACATCTGAAAGTGATAGCTGATTTCTTAGTGCATTTTCAGCTGCCTCCTGTATATCAATATCTATTGTTGTCTCCACATCCATTCCATCCATTGGCATAATAGTCTCCTCTTCATTCACAGGCATCCACTCTCCGCCAAGCAGTCTTTGAACTGTCTGTTTTCCCGGAATTCCTTTCAGATAGTAATCGTAACTCCCCTCAATGCCAACACCTACTCCATTTGAGTTTATAAAGCCGATAGTTCTGTATGCTAGTCTGCCGTAAGGATTGTTTCTTCTGTTCTTCTGTTCGCTTATAAAGCCCCCTCTGTTTCCTCTCTCTCTAAAGAGCGGGAATCTCTTTAACTCCATAAGCTCCGAGTAGTCTACCAGTCTGTTTCCAATTGCTTTATATCTATTGCCTTTCTTTCTTGCAGCAATAAGTTCACTCTTATAATGAATTGCGCTTTTATCCTTAAAGAAGCCTGAAAGAGAGTGAGCAAGTGAGTCTATATTGTTGTTGAAAAGGGTATCTTCAGGAAAAACGCAGTCCATCCTAATCTGGTAATAAGGTACAGAGCTTGCAAGAGAGCGACCGTCGTTGGATAGAATGCTACCTCTTACAGACTCAATCTCCTCTGTTCTAAAAGAGATCTCTTCTGAACTAACGGGCAGTTCTGCAAAAAACTGAAGATGTACTATTCGCCCGGTTACTAACAAGGCAGAAAGCACCATAAAAAAATATATTATACCAACTCTTGATATTATGTCTTTCATTGTCAGTCAAGTTTGATATAGGCAGGCGGATCTGCCGGTGATTTTAGGTCCGATCCATACTCAATAAGCATCTTCTCTATTTCTGCACGTTTGCTTTTATAGAGAAGACGTGCCCTTTTTCCTGTATAATCTGCCTTTAAATTCTTTAACTCTCTCTGGTTATGCCTTTCATTTATAAGTTTGCTCTCAATTGTGAAATTGAGCGAGATGTAAAATATCACCAAAACAAACAGGTATAGTACAAAACCCATCTGCTGAAGGATTCCGCTGTGGATAAGAATCTGTCCACCCATTATTTCAGATACCCATTTTCTTTTAGCCATTACTACACTTCCGTTTTTTCCGCAACTCTTAATTTTGCGCTTCTCGCCCTAGTATTCCTTGAAATCTCCTCTTCATCCGGCACAAGAGGTTTTCTTAGCACAACAGATAGGGGTGATATCCTGTTACCGTAAAAATCCTTTTTTATATCACCTGATATGTTACCGGACTTCATAAAATTTTTTACCATCCTGTCTTCAAGGGAGTGGTAGGTTATTACAACAAGTCTTCCACCCGGTTTTAGAGCTCTTAGAGAGCCATTTAGAAAACCTTCAAGTGATCTCATCTCTCCATTAACCTCTATTCTTAGCGCCTGGTATATTTTTGCAAGGTATTTGTGACCGCCAATTTTGGGTGTAACGGACTCTAGAATATGGTTAAGTCTGGTCGTTGTCTCTATTGGCTCCCTCTCTCTCTCCTGGCAGATTAGTTTAGCTACACGTCTACTGTTCTCTACCTCTCCGTACAATCTGAACATATGTTCCAGTTCACTCTCAGATTTGTTTGCGATAATTCCATCTGCTCCCTCATTTGTAAGCGGATTCATTCTCATATCCAGCCTTGAGTGAAATCGGAATGAAAAACCCCTCTCCTCTGTGTCAAACTGATGTGAAGAGACGCCTAAATCTGCAAGAATCCCGTCCACTTTCTCAAAACCAAGATATACCAGGTGATTATGTACGAACCTGAAATTGTTATTCACAAATTTGATGCGTTTGTCATCAGGAACATTAGCTATCGCATCTGGATCCCTGTCAAAGACTATCAACTTGGAATCCTTTCCCATACGGGATAAAATCTCTTTACTATGTCCTCCGCCTCCAAAAGTGACGTCAACATATATTCCGCCATTGCTTACAGCCAGTGCGGATACACTCTCTTCTAACAGAACCGGTGTATGATACTCACTCATATTGCAGCCCCCCTTATCCTAATATTTTTTCGGCAAGTGCCAGGTAGTCGCTCTCTGTGAGTTTGTCGGATTCGTATGCCTCTCTGGCCCAGATCTCTATTTTATGCCCATTTCCGGCAAACGTAACCTCTCTCACTACTCCTATCTGATCCAGCAGCTTTTTTGGGATTGTAATTCTACCTAGTTTTTCGTCCGGCTCCACAATAGCCCTCTCTCTCATATATTCTCGCCAAAACTTTGCGTGCTCTCTGTTAAAGAAGTTTAATCTAGACTTTACCTGCTCGCTCTCTGCCGTCCATTCTTCATAAGTGTACATCTCCAGGCAATTTGAGAAAAGCTCTTTTTTTATGACCAATCTCATATCTCCACCTGGTGAAATAGCAGACTTGAATGAAGAGGGGAGGATTAGTCTTCCCTTGTCATCCACTTTTGCGTTGTTTTCACCTATGAATTTGACCATTTTACAAAACTTTATAAGTCTCTATACGACCTATGCAAAAATATAAAATGTTTTCCACTTTGTTACATTAATTTCCATTTTTTTCCACATAATTATCAACACTCTTCTCTTAAATATCTATCTTAGTGGTGTAAAACTATATGATATGAAGTATTTGAGGCTATTTTTCTTTCTTTTTCTGATAGTTGCGTGTAAAAATCGGCAAGGTGAAAACTACCCAGAGGGTGGAAATTTGGATACTTTACAGGTAGTAACCGAATTTGGAATACCTGTAGATGAGTTTGAGATAAAGGAGGGTGCTGTTAAAAGAGGGCAATTTTTTACTAATCTTATGACAGATCTTGGAGCTGAATATGCAGATATCTATTCTCTTACACAGGCATCAAGAGGGCAATTTGATCTGAGAAAAATGAAGATTGGGAATAGTTATAAGGCATATTACACGTTGGACGAAGATCCTAAACTTGCATATTTGGTATACCAGGATACAAAAACCTCTTTTGTAACATTTGGGATACACGACTCAATATTTGTAAAAGTTCACGAACTTGATGTAACAGTAAGGACTCGCGTAGGAGAGGCAATAATTAATACATCTCTCTGGAATGATTGCGTTAATTCCGGAATGAGCCCTCTTATAGCGAATAGATTGTCTGATATTTACGCTTGGACAATTGACTTTTTCGGACTCCAGAGAGGAGACTCCTTTATGGTTGTCTATGACGAAATTCTGGCCGGGGGTGAGTTTTTGGATATTGGTACTATTCACGCAGCCTATTTTAGACACAACGGAGTAATGTATGAGGCTCACAGGTTTATTCAGGATGAGTCTCCAAACTACTGGAATGAAAAGGGGGAAAATTTAAGAAAGGCATTCCTGAAGGCTCCGCTTAAATTCTCTAGAGTATCTTCAGGGTTTTCTTATGCTAGAAGACATCCTGTGACCAGGGTTGTAAGACCTCATACAGGAGTTGATTACGCAGCTCCAACTGGAACTCCTGTTGTGAGTATTGGTGATGGTGTTGTAACACAGAGAGCATACGCCGGAGGTGGTGGAAACACTGTTAAGATAAAGCACAACTCAACATATACATCTGCTTATCTTCACCTTTCACGTTACGCTTCAGGCCTTAGGGTTGGAAAGCGTGTAAGACAAGGCGAGGTGATTGGCTATGTAGGAAGCACCGGGCTTTCAACCGGGCCACACCTCGATTTTCGTATATGGCGAAACGGAAAGCCGATTAATCCGCTTAAAATGGATGCTCCTCCTGCAGATCCAATTAAAAGCGGAAATAGAGAGGCATTTAATCTTCAGGTTTTAAAATCCCGTGAGATATCTGACTCTGTTCGTTCTGTGCAATTCCTTGATTCATTGGTGATAAAGTTGGGAGCAGGGAAATCAAAGGTTTAATACTATCTTTGCCGCAAATTAATATAATTTATGGCAGACGAGAAGATAATATTTTCAATGAACGGGGTGGGAAAAATTCTACCCACAAACAACAAGGCAATCCTTAAAAATATATACCTCTCCTTCTTTTATGGAGCTAAGATAGGTATCATCGGTCTTAATGGATCTGGAAAATCTACTTTGCTGAAAATCATTGGCGGAGTAGAGAAATCGTTTGATGGAGACGTAGTTTGGGCGCCGGGTTACTCAGTAGGATACCTTGAGCAGGAGCCACACCTTGACGAGAACAAAACAGTGCTAGAGGTGGTTCAGGAGGGTGTTCACGAGGTGATAACTCTACTTAAACAATATGAAGAGGTTAACAACAAGTTTCTGGAGCCGATGGATGATGATGAGATGGCGAAGCTTATTGATCTTCAGGGTGAGCTTACAGAAAAAATTGAACACGTAAACGGATGGGATATTGATTCAAAACTGGAGCGTGCAATGGATGCATTACAATGTCCGGAGCCGGATGCTATTGTTAAGCACCTTTCAGGAGGAGAGCGTCGCAGGATTGCTCTTTGCAGACTCCTGCTCCGAGAGCCAGATGTCCTTTTGCTTGATGAGCCTACAAACCACTTAGATACAGAGTCTATTCAGTGGCTTGAGGCGCATCTTCAGCAGTATAAGGGTACTGTAATTGCGGTAACTCACGACCGTTACTTCCTGGATAATGTTGCCGGGTGGATTTTGGAACTTGACAGGGGTGAGGGTATTCCTTGGAAAGGTAACTACTCATCTTGGCTTGATCAGAAATCTACAAGACTTGCGACTGAGGAGAAGCAGGAGAGCAAGAGGCGTAAAACTCTTGAAAGAGAGCTTGAATGGGTAAGAATGTCGCCAAAGGCGCGTCAAGCAAAATCTAAAGCTCGTCTGTCGGCTTATGAAAAGATGCTGAATGAGGACGGGAAGGTTAAAGAGGAGAAGCTGGAGATCTTCATTCCAAATGGTCCTCGCTTGGGAGATAGAGTGATAGATGCAAAAGGGGTTACAAAAGGATTTGGTGAGAGATTGTTATACGAAGGACTTGAATTTAGCCTTCCACCTGCGGGGATTGTGGGGATTATCGGTCCTAATGGAGCAGGAAAGACAACTCTGTTCCGCCTGATAATGGGTATGGAGAAACCAGATGCCGGTTCCTTTACGGTAGGCGAGACGGTTAAGGTGGCATATGTGGATCAGCAGCACAGGCAGATAGATCCGGACAAGACAGTTTATGAGACCATTGCGCAAAATTCTGAGTTTGTCAAACTTGGAAATAAGGAGGTGAATGCACGTGCCTATGTTTCAAGGTTTAACTTTTCAGGAGCCGATCAAGAGAAAAAATGTGGTATTCTGTCAGGTGGTGAGAGAAACAGACTTCACCTTGCGCTTACTCTTAAGGAGGAGGCCAACGTGCTTCTTCTCGACGAGCCTACAAATGACGTGGACGTAAACACTATAAGGGCTCTTGAAGAGGGTCTTGAGAATTTTGCAGGATGTGCCGTGATAATTTCACACGACAGGTGGTTTTTGGATAGAATTGCAACACATATTCTAGCGTTTGAGGGAGACTCAAAAGTTGTCTTCTTTGAAGGAAGTTACTCAGAGTACGAAGAGAACAAAAAGAAAAGACTTGGGGATATTACTCCAAAGAGGTTCAAGTATAAAAAACTTATGGAGTAAGCTCCAGCCAACGGTCACTAAGCCGGTCAATTTCAGATATAATCTCTCCAATTTTTAGCGAGTATTTAGTTAACTCTTCAGGAGAGAGGATTCCTGATGAAAGGGCAGCCTCGAGGCTGCCCTTCTCATTTTCAAGGGATTCAATCTTTTTTTCAATATCCTCCAATTCTCGCTGCTCTTTCCAGGTAAGCTTTGCTATTTGCTTTTTCTCTTCACCACTATTTTTGGTCTCGCTCTCTTTCGCTCTCTCTTTATCCCTGTTTTTTTCTCTCTCCTTTGTTCTCTCTTTTTCTTTTATGGACTCAAGCTCCCTAACCATTTCCCGGTATTCGCTGTATTTACCTACGTAGTCTTTTATAACTCCATTTCCCTCAAATACAAAAAGATGATCTGCAAGCTTATCTAGAAAATAACGGTCGTGAGAGACTATAATTAATGATCCGGGGAATGAGAGAAGGTACTCCTCAAGAATGTTCAAACTAACAATATCGAGGTCGTTTGTAGGCTCGTCAAGAATCAAGAAATTGGGGCTTTTCATAAGTATTGTAACCAGGTAAAGTCTTCTTCTTTCACCTCCGCTTAGCTTCTCAATTTTCGTGTTGTGAGTAGAGTGGGGGAAGAGGAATCTGGTAAGGAATTGTGTTACGGAGATTGTAGATCCGTCTGCAAGTGTAACAATCTCAGCTATTTTCCGGACAGCCTCAATGACAGTCTCCTGCGGGTCAAAACTCAATCCATCCTGGCGATAGTGACCTACTACCAATGTTTCACCCCTGTCAATCAGTCCGCTGTACTCCTCAATTTCACCCGTAAGCAATTTTAGAAAGGTACTTTTTCCGGCTCCGTTAGGTCCTACAATTCCCACTTTTTCGCCTTTTGCAAAGTTGTATGTAAATCCATCAACGGTGCAATAATCTCCCCAATGGTGAGTTAGTTCTTTGCAATTAATAATCTTTGTGCCGAGTCTTGAAGCTCCCACATCTATCTTCATTTGCTTCTTGTCTACTCTCTTTTCGGCCCTCTCCTTTAGCTCGTAGAATGCATTGATCCTGTATTTTGCCTTGGTCGCTCTGGCCTGAGGCATTCTTCTCATCCAGTCAAGTTCGGTTCTTAAAAGATTTCTGGCTCTCTCTGTCTCAGTATTTGAAATCTCTACTCTCTCATCTCTCTTTTCAAGAAAATATGAGTAATTCCCTTTATACGTGTATAAGGCTCCATTATCAAGTTCAAGTATATGATTGCAGACTCTGTCCAGAAAATATCTGTCGTGAGTTACCATTAAAACCGATGAAGTTGTTCGCCCAAGATACTCCTCAAGTTGCTCCACAATCTCCAGATCAAGGTGGTTTGTGGGCTCATCCAGAACAATAAGGTCGGCCTCATTGATCATCATCGAAGCAAGGGCTACCCTCTTTCTCTCACCGCCGGAAAGTGTTGAAATATATCTGTCTGATTCAGGTAATCTAAGTCTGGAGAGGACCTGTTTAACCTTCTGTTCATACTGCCAAGCATTGTGAATATCCATTTCGTGGACAGCACTCTCCATCCTTTTATGGTTATTAGAAACCAATGCTTTCTCATACTCCATTATTACAGCTGAAAGCACCTCGGATGCCCTGAATACCTCTTGAAAAATGGTCTTCTCGGGATCAAGTTCAGGCTCTTGCTCCAGCCAGGCAACCGTTGCCCCCTGCATTAATTTAACCGAGCCCTCTCCATCTGATGAATCCTTACCCGCCAGTATTCTTAAAAGAGTACTTTTCCCACTCCCGTTTGGGGCGATAAGGGCCATTTTGTCTCTCTCGTTTATGTTGATATTGAGATTGTTGAACAGGGTTTTAACACCATATGATTTTGACAGTCCCTCTGCCTGTAGTATGCTTGCCATTGTGCAAATATACGAACTACTATTGTTATCCACAGCCTCTCCGGAGTTTTTCCTCCTCGCTCACTTCGTTCGCTGTGGCGCATTTCATTCGCTGTGGCGGAGACTCCTTCAGTTTACATCTGGCAATCTTACTGCATTCACAGAGTAGTCCGCACAACTTCCGGAGTTTTTCCTCCTCGCTCACTTCGTTTGCTGTGGCGGAGACTCCTTCAGTTATGCGGATTACTCTGTGAAAGGATGGAGAGGTAGATGAGTAATAAAAGGTCAACCATATTAGTGGCTGACCTCTTGATTTTACTATTTCTGTTAAGATTTCTTAGATAGTAATCTTTACTGGTCTAATCATATGTTTTGGATCAAGAATTTTGTCGAGTTGCTCTTTAGTAAGAATTCCCTTGTCAAGTACAAGCTTATAAACGCTTCCTCCGGTTTCAAGAGCCTCTTGTGCAATCTCTGTGCATTTAGAGTAGCCTATGAATGGCTTAAGAGCTGTAACAATTCCTATTGAGTGCTCTACCATTTCGCGGCAGTGGTCAGGATTTGCCTCTATTCCCTCAATACATTCAACTCTAAGAGTATCAATACCTCTTCTCATCCAGTCTGCAGACTCGGTGAGGCTTTGAACAAGTACGGGCTCCATAACGTTGAGTTCCAGCTGAGCAGCTTCAGATGCCATAGTAATTGTAAGGTCGTTACCTATAACTTTGAAGCATACCTGATTCATTACTTCAGGAATTACCGGGTTAACCTTGCCAGGCATAATTGATGATCCCGGCTGTTTTGGAGGTAGTTTGATCTCGGCAATACCTGTGCGTGGACCTGATGACAGGAAGCGAAGGTCGTTGCTTATTTTTGATATTCTTATTGCAAGAGATTTGAGAGCAGAAGAGTATGCTACAAAACAGGATGTGTCGTGAGTAGCCTCAACAAGGTTGTAGGCTAGTTTAAGGTCAAATCCGGTTATCTTTCTTATATGATATATACAAGCCTCTGCATAACCTGGCTCAGCAGTGATTCCTGTGCCTATGGCTGTTGCTCCCATATTAATATAGAGTAACTCTCTGGAGGCTTTGTCTAATCTGCGTCTTTCGTGTTTCATTGCAGATGCGAATGCGCCAAAGCTTTGTCCTAGAGTCATCGGTACAGCATCTTGTAACTGGGTCCTTCCCATTTTTATAATGTTGGCGAACTCTCTCTCTTTTGCTTCAAATGAGTCAATAAGTTTATCCAGAGCCTCTCTTACCTCAAAGTGATGAATGTACATTCCAATATGCATTGCACTTGGATATGCATCATTAGTACTTTGAGCCATATTGACGTGGTCATTTGGACTGCAGAACTGGTACTCTCCACGCTCTTTGCCCATAATCTCAAGAGCGCGATTGGCAATCACCTCGTTTGCGTTCATATTGACAGATGTACCGGCACCGCCTTGAACCATATCTATTGGAAAATGCTCAAGGTGTTTGCCATCCATTAACTCCTGGCAAGCCTCTACAATTGCGTTTTTAACATCGTCTTTGATTAGCCCTAGCTCGTGGTTTGCAAGGACTGCTCCCATTTTTACTATTCCCAGAGCCTTAATAAAATGAGGAAACTGTGAAAGGGTCTGTTTGCTGATGTCAAAATTCTCAATACATCTGAGAGTTTGGACTCCGTACAATGCCTCTGCAGGGACTAGTTTGTCACCCAGAAGGTCGTGTTCCAATCTGGTCTTTGCGCCCGATTTGATGTTATTTTTACCCATAATCGCACTTAAAGTTTAATGTTTTTAAAATGTGGCGCAAAGGTAATAAATTATAATTTATTACGCTATAAAAGGTGAAAATGTGTAATTAAAATGGTGCTCTATGCAAAAAATTTGTTGACTTTTGCTAAAGCGGAAGGAAGAGCAAATACCACGACTCTGTCGTATGGTTTTATCTCGGTATCACCCAAAGCTATAAAGCTGTTTGTACCTCTAATAACACCTCCGATAATAGCATCTTTAGGGAATCCCAGATTTCTCAGTTTATCCTGAGTAATTTTGCTATTTGGATTGACAATAAATTCAAGTATCTCGGCATCAGAACCATTTAGACACTTGATTGACTGAAC
>JAQVRQ010000025.1:0-19211 GCA_028700975.1 Bacteroidales bacterium
TCTTAACAATCTGAAGATATCTGCAAATAATGACACTCTAAACTTCATATTTGACACCGGAGCCAATCTCTCAACCACCTCTGTTTCTGTTGCCAACAGATTGGGGATGAAGATTATTCCCGCAGATATAAAAGTTGGCACTATAACAGGTGGCGAAATTACTGCCCAACTCGGTATATGCAGCAGACTCTTGATGGGCAACATTGAACTTAATAATGTTGTTTTCCTTGTAATGCCGGATGAGGCGCTATCATTCCCTCAAATAGATTATCATATTACCGGAATATTGGGATTCCCGGTAATCGAGGCTCTTAAAGAGATTCAAATTACACAAAATGGTGAATTTATTGTACCCGAAACGGAGACTGCCTATACAGACAAATCAAATATGGCAATGAATGGATTAACTCCATTAATATGCCTGGATAACAGACACTTTACCTTTGACACGGGAGCAGACTTAACAATGTTCTACCATAGGTTTTATGTTGAAAACAAAGAGGAGATAGATACAAAATATCAACAAGAAAAAATTGGTTTTGGAGGAGCAGGTGGAAGTAAGGAGTTTGATGGTTTCAAGATTAACCACACCTTCAATATTTTTGATAAAGAGGTTAAGTTGGAACAAATTTCTCTTCTAAAGGAAAAAATAAAGGAAAACGAAACCGTATATGGGAATATTGGTCAAGATATCATCAAGCAATTTGAAAAGATGACCATCAATTTCAACCATATGTTTATTTTGTTCGAATAAATAATTTGCAAATTCAATTTTCTCATTTAACTTTGCAATCCCTTTTACAGGGCATCGGGGTGTGGCGCAGTTGGCTAGCGCACCTGCTTTGGGAGCAGGGGGTCCTCCGTTCGAGTCGGAGTACCCCGACAAACAAGAATCTGCAGACAAATATGTTTGCAGGTTTTTTTTATACCTTTGAGCTATGTTTAGACTGTTAATTATAGTGGGAACGGGCAGCTTTATAGGCGGAGTTGCAAGATTTCTAGCATCCCGTTATATTCAGAATATTGCCCTCTCTTCATTTCCGCTAGGCACGTTCCTGGTAAATATAACAGGCTGTTTTTTGATTGGGCTATTTTATGGCCTTACAGAGAGAGGCAGTTTGATGAACGATGAACTGAGATTATTCCTTACAGTAGGTCTTTGCGGGGGATTTACAACCTTTTCCACATTTTCAAACGAAAACGTTTCACTGCTTCGAGATGGAAACTTCTTCCATTTTCTCCTCTATACCGGACTTAGCGTCTTTATCGGTATTACATCTACCTATCTAGGGAACCTTACAACTAAACTTTTTTAAAAAATGGACTTTCCGGCGCTACTCTATTACGAGGCAGTATGGGTTTCGGAGGGAGCAGAAAAATCAACTCTTTCTTTAAAATGATTAAACCCTACCTTGATAGTGCCGGTAAAGGGTGTATTGTCACAATTGAAAAAGCATCAGTCATTTACTACAAAACAGGGAGAAAGAATTAATTTTTCCAAAATTCCCAAATAGTAAAATGTCATACTATTTGTTGTTTTGATAATTCTTTATTGAAACCTAGTATATACATTTGACCGGAGTTAGTTGAATTTTTCAATGATTATTGCGCCCTAAGGGTGATAAATGGCAGGTATGTAAAAACGATATCCTTACACACCTGCCGTTTTTAATTTGTGATATATCTCCCTACTTAGATCCAAAAGATTTCATAAACTGTACACGCTCAAACCTCTCCGGGTTAGGAATATTTGAATAATTCAATTTACCTTTAAAATCTGATATCTTATCAAATCCCTGAGTCTCCATAAATAGGTTAATATCGTCAAGAGCCTGAGTTATAGCCTCAGCGCCCCTCTGATAAAGAGCCGTACACATCTGTGCAGTAGTTGCCCCAGCAAGAAGCTGTTTTATAACAATTGTCCCATTATGAATACCAGTACTTGCAGATAGATCTATACCCGGTACAAGCGCAGAGACAATTCCCATCCAGCGAAGCTCCTTTAGATGTTCTTGTTCGTGAGAGTAGGCATCAGCTGCAATTATCCTAACCTTCTTTATGTCAATATCAGGCATATAGAAACGGTTAAACATTACAACACCCTTTGCTCCTCTGGATTTAAGTCCGTTAACAAATCCCGGAAGGTTGGTGTAGTTATTAGCAATCTTTACAGCTACAGGAATAGTTAGCATCTTAGCTACAGATGCCACTACCTCCAGATAATCATCTTCAATTTGGTTTGCTCTTTTTGAAACACTGAGAGGCATAGAGAAAATATTTAGCTCCAAACCATCTGCGCCCGCATCCTGAATCTCCTTAGCAAACTCAACCCACTCTCCCATCGAATAGCAATTAATACTTGCAATCACCGGGACAGAGACAGTATCCTTAACATCTTTAACAAGTTTAAGATACTTTGCAATTGAGTTATGCCTGATGTAATGGTGCAAATAATCAGCAGATTCAGGATAATCGTGAGATTGGTCTGCAAGAAATTCAGCCTCATTAACAATCTGTTCTTCAAAAAGAGACTTTACAACAATAGCTCCCACTCCCGCTTTATCAAAGGCTTCGACCTTGTCAAGCTGAGATGTGAGTCCTGAACTGGCGGCCAGGATAGGGCTGCGAAGCTGCAAACCCATATAGTTTACGGACAGATTTGACATAACTGTTCCTTTTTAAATTTTTTCAAGAACCTTTCTTAAACTTACCCTCTCCTCAACAATACCTCTTACCTTCTCAATAGGTACACGCTCCTGAGCCATTGTATCCCTCTCTCTTATAGTAACGCAATTATCTTCTAAAGTCTGATGATCAATTGTTATACAGTAAGGAGTTCCAATTGCATCCTGCCTGCGATATCTCTTTCCTATGCTATCTTTTTCATCATATTGGCAATTGTAATCAAACTTAAGATTATTCATAATCTCTCTAGCCTTTTCCGGAAGCCCATCTTTCTTTACCAAAGGTAGAACAGCAACCTTTACAGGGGCAAGGATTGCAGGTAATTTTAGCACAACTCTCTCCTCTCCATTCTCCAGTTTCTCTTCTGTGTAAGCAGTCGAGTAGACAGCAAGAAAAGTTCTGTCAAGGCCGATAGAGGTCTCCACTACAAATGGCACATAGCTTTCATTTGTCTCAGGGTCAAAATATTGAATTTTTCTCCCGGAGAATTTTTGATGCTGACTCAGGTCAAAATCTGTTCTTGAGTGAATTCCCTCCAGCTCTTTAAATCCAAACGGAAAATCAAACTCAATATCCGCTGCAGCATTTGCGTAGTGAGCCAATTTCTCGTGATTATGAAATCTGTACTTCGTCTCTCCCAGACCAAGAGCATTGTGCCAAGCAAGCCTCTTCTCCTTCCAGTGTTCGTACCACTTCATCTCCTCTCCGGGACGAACAAAAAATTGCATCTCCATTTGCTCAAACTCCCTCATTCTGAATATAAACTGACGAGCCACAATTTCATTCCTAAAAGCCTTGCCTATCTGAGCAATACCAAAAGGAATCTTCATCCTGCCTGTTTTTTGAACATTCAGAAAGTTCACAAAGATACCCTGAGCAGTTTCCGGTCTCAGATAGATACCACTTGCATCATCACTCACACTACCCATCTGGGTTGAGAACATTAGATTAAACTGTCTTACATCTGTCCAGTTACGGCTACCGGAAACAGGACAAACAATCTCACAATCAACAATTAACTGCTTAACAGCCTCAAGGTCATTTGCGTTAAGAGCATCATTCATCCTTCGGGTAATATCATCAGCCTTTTCCCTATTGCGGAGTATATTGGGATTTGTATTTCTGAATTGCTCCTCATCAAACGAATCTCCAAATCTCTTCCTCCCCTTCTCCACCTCTTTCTCAATCTTCTCCTCAATCTTTGCAATATGATCCTCAAGAAGAACATCAGCACGGTACCTCTTCTTAGAGTCCTTATTATCGATAAGAGGGTCATTAAATGCTCCTACGTGACCGGAAGCCTCCCACACCTTTGGATGCATAAAGATAGCAGAGTCAATCCCTACTATATTCTCGTTCAGGCGAACCATCGCCTCCCACCAATATCTCTTGATGTTGTTTTTCAACTCAACGCCTAGCTGACCATAGTCATAGACAGCACTTAATCCATCATAAATTTCACTCGACTGGAAGATAAAACCATACTCCTTGGCGTGTGCAATCAAACTTTTAAACAACTCCTCTTGTGTCATAAATTTCAAATCTGTTTATAAACGGCAAAATTACTGCTTTTTTAGAGATTTTTGATAAATTTGCCATTCATAAAAATACGAAATATTGGCAACTATGCGCAAAATACTAACAACACTAGCCTCTATGCTCTTTTTTGCTACTCTATGGGCACAACCTGTCGCAACGTGGCAATTTGAACACAAAGACAACGGAGATGGAACAATTGACCTAATATTCAAGGCATCAATTGAAACTCACTGGTATATGTACAACTCGGATCCCATTGAAAATGGGCCACTTCCAACCAGTTTTGAAGTTACAGCCCCTACCGGTTATGAATTAGTTGGAAAGCTAAGAGATCTCGATAAAGCAAAACCGAAGATGGACGAAGCCTTTGGTATAGAGGTAAAAGTTTTTGAGAACCAAGGCTCATTTGTACAGACAATAAGAAGAGTCTCTTCTGATCCTTTCAAGGTAGAGGGAATGCTTACATACCAAACCTGCAACGGCGGAGAGTGTCTTATGGATGAACTTGATGTTAAATTTGACATCCCAGCCGGAGTAGTAGCGGAAGGAGCTGCATTACCAATAGCTACAGACAGTTCAGACGATGAAGAGAGTAGCTCGCAAGGTCTGCTGGTCTTTCTTCTTATTGCATTTGCAGCCGGGCTAGGCGGAGTATTTACCCCTTGTGTATTCCCTATGATACCTATGACCGTTAGCTTCTTCATAAGTGGCGGAGGAAGTAAAAGAGATGGGATTATCAAAGGCCTTGTATTTGGACTTTCTGTAACTCTTATCTACACACTTGTAGGCGTTATTGTTGCACTTTTCCAAAGCACAGACGCAACAGATGTGCTTGGCACACACTGGATTCCAAATATTATTTTTGCAGTTCTCTTTATAATATTTGCTATCTCATTCTTTGGAGCATTTGAGATAACTCTACCTACCGGACTTGCAAATAAAGCAGACGCAAAAGCAGATAAAGGGGGTATAATAGCTTCATTCTTTGTTGCACTGGCAATGGTAATTGTCTCTTTCTCCTGCACAGGTCCTTTCGTTGGGTCAATTCTTGCCGCAGCAGTAACTGGAGGATTGGCAGCAAAGCCTATTTTAGGGATGATGTTTTTTGGACTTGCCTTCTCCCTACCATTTGTTTTATTCTCTCTTTTCCCATCATTGATGAAAAAGATGCCAAAATCCGGTGGATGGCTAAATGTAGTCAAGGTTGTATTTGCATTTATCCTACTTGGATTCAGTTTCAAATACCTTGCATCTGCAGATGCTTACTTTGGACTGGGAATTATTACTCGTACAATTGTTATTTCAGTGTGGATTGTTCTCGCAATTCTGCTTGGAACATATTTACTAGGCAAACTTAAAACCTCTCACGACTCAGAGGTGAGCCACGTGGGCACATTCAGGCTTCTCTTTGCAATAGCATCATTCTCTTTTGCCGTTTACCTTGTACCGGGACTATTCGGGGCACCGCTCAATTCACTATCCGGATTACTTCCTCCAGCAGATGAGAGCACATTTACGATAGGTTCAAGCTCCGGTCAAACCGCCTCCTCTACACAGGGAGAGCCTACTCAGGGCTTGTGCGGACCTGCAAAATATGCAAATACAAAGAATATTGTTCCTTACGGACTTCCAAGCTACTACGACATAGCAGAGGCTCTCGAGTGCGCAAAAGAGCTTAACAAACCTATTTTGCTCTCGTTTAAATCCCACACCTGCAGTGCTTGCAAAGTAATGGAGGCTAAAGTATGGAGCAATCCTGAGGTTCAGGCAATACTCAGAGATCAGGTAGTTCTTGTATCTCTTTATGTTGATGACAGAACAGAGCTTCCGCTTGATGAACAGGTAACATCCACAATTGACGGAAAGGTTAAGAACACTCTAGGCAGAAAGCTCCGTGATTATCAGCTAACCAGATTTGGAAAAGCCTCTCAGCCTCTATACGTAATAGTGGGCCATAATGAAGAGGTACTCTCTGCTCCTGTAGGAGAATCTACAGTAGAGGAGTACCTCGCGTTTCTTAAAGCCGGCCTTGAAAACTTCAGTAAAGGTCAGCAGTAGTATTTCAAAAAATTTATCTGATGGATCAGCCTATTTTTTCGAATAGCTGGTCCATTGGTTTTCTTACCTTCTTGAGAAATTGATTCTGATCCTCAGGAGATCTATATCCCACAGCCCCTATGCAAACAGAGGTAAGCCCTTTCTCTTTAAGGCCGAGTATCTCATCAAACTTTGCTTTATCAAATCCCTCCATTGCCGCTGCGTCAATCTGCTGTTCAGCAGCAGCAGATAGAAGAGCTCCCAGAGCAATATAAGCTTGTTTTGAATTCCAGGTAGATATTTGCTCCGGAGTCATTGAAGAGATAATACCGTTGAGCATATCTCTGTAGCCGTTACTATTCTCTTCAGAGATATTGTTTGTTTCAGAAGTCAGTTTGATGAAAGCATCTACTTTATCCGTATTGTAATCTGTAAAATTTGCAAATACGAATATATGTGCTGCCTCTGTAAGCTGTGGCTGACCATATGCTGCCTCTCTTAGCTTTTCACGAATCTCCACGCTCTCTATTTCAAGAACTTTATAAGGCTGAAGGCCGTATGAAGATGGGATGAAGTTTATAGCCTCTTTGAGGTAATCTATTTGATCTTTAGTTAGCTTTCTAGTTGAGTCAAATCTTTTGACTGCATATCTCCATTTTAATCCGTCAACTATTTTCATTGTATCACTATTTTATTTTGTTCATTTGTTTAATTACCATATCATAGGAACTTCTATAACAAGTATTTTTGTGTTTTTATTTAAATCTATACTTATCATTTCTGCATCAGCTACTGCAAGAGCATCTCTTTTATCCATTTTGTGTCCATCAACGGTGGCCTTCCCTTCAATTAAAAAGATATAGATTCCATTATTACTCTTATTTATAGCATAGTCAATCTTTTGATTATCATCAAATCCCCCAAGATAAAACCAGGCTTGCTGGTGTATCCAGACACCATCCTCTCCTTCATTTGGTGAAACTATCTGGCCAAGTCTGTTTGTTACTAACTCTTTATTAATTACCTTTTGGTCATACCGTGGTTTTACATTCATTTTATCCGGAAATACCCAGATTTGCAGGAACTCAACAGCCAAGTCTGTTCTGTTGTTCATTTCACTGTGAATTATTCCCGTCCCGGCACTCATCACCTGAACCTCACCCTCTTTTATTACGGTGGTATTTCCCATATTATCTCTATGGTTAAGCTCTCCGCTTAAAGGGATAGAAATTATCTCCATATTATCGTGGGGATGTTTGCCAAATCCCTCACCAGCCGCCACATAATCATCATTTAGGACCCTTAAAGCTCCAAAATGAACTCTCTCAGGGTCGTAATAATTTGCGAAAGAAAATGAGTGTGAAGACTTAAGCCAACCGTGATCTGCGTGGCCTCTGGATGATCCTTTTATCAGATTATATTTTTTTGTATTTGTTGTCATATCCTTGCTTGTAAAATTATTAATGCAAAGGTATAGACTTATAAGATGGGCGTAAATGCAAAAAACTGGTAAATTATTGCAAATATCCTAACTCTCCCTGAATTGAGAAAAAGTTATGCCCTCCCTTTTCTTAAAAAAGTTACTAAAGTGGGCGGGATCCTGAAATCCCAGGCTGTAAGCAATCTCTTTAGACGTTAGCTCCGTGTGGATGCCTAGCCGCTTTGATTCAATAATGATTCTACTCTGTATAAAGTCTTTTGCATTCGTTCCCACGGCATCCTTCATAACGGTATTTAAATAGTCAGAAGTAATATTAAGAGAATTTGCATAGTCAGAAACCTGATGCCATTCACGAAATTTCTCCTCAAGTAATTTTCTGAATCTGCCCACAAGGTCTCGTCCAGTCTCTAGAAGCTGAGTATTACCATTAAAATTCTTCTCAGTTTCACTATTGCACTCAATCAGAAAGAGTTTAAGCCAAGATGAAACTGCCTCATTAACATATCTTTCGCCTCTAAAAAAAAGAGCTTCAATCTCTTTTCCTATTCTGAATATCTTATTAGCCCTCTCTTCTGACAGATCAAGCGGAGGAGTATCGGGTTTACACGAGAATAATCCAAGGTTCGTCAGAAAGACCTCGTTTATATGGTATTTGCATAGAAATTCACTGGTAAACATTATTACCAGTCCCTCCGGTCTTTCAGATGTATAAACCTGATGAACCTGGCCAGGCATAAGAAAAAATACTCTATTGTCCTTTATCTCGTATTTGGTAAAGTCAATAGTATGTTCTCCCTTTCCTTGCTTTGAAAATATGATTGTGTAGAAATTGTGCTTGTGAGGTTCATCGGGAGTTGTACCGCTCTCATCAAAAATCTCTTCCATTGTCCTGTATGCAAAGAGAACTGCCTGATCTTCGTGTTGAAGGTCAAATGCGGGAATTTCAGTTCCTCTAGAATCTGTAAATAGTGAGTTTTTCAATTTTATGCTATAATGCTCTGCAGCTTTTTACTACAACAGATTTATCATCACATCGTTCTAAAATATCCTCAACTCTATCAGAGAGCAAAGGGTGAATAAAACCCGGGTATATCTCAGAAACAGGAGTTAGAACAAATCTCCTTAAATGCATTTTTGGATGTGGAATAACTAATTGAGGAGTCTCAATTATTCTTGATCCGTAAAAAATAATATCAATATCTATCTCTCTGGACTCATACCCGTTTGAATCAGGTTGACGAACTCTTCCAAGCTCCCTTTCAATGTTTAATACCACTCTGATAAGTTCTTGCGGAGTCAGGTCTGAAGTTATAAGAACTGACATATTCAGAAACCAGGTCTCTGTTTCAAATCCCCAAGGTTCGCTCTCATATAGTGACGAGGTTAATACAGGTGTTATTGACAAAGCAGAAATTTTCTGAACAGCTTGGCTCAAATAACCAATTCTGTTGCCCTTATTGCTTCCCAAAAGAAGAATTATCTCTTCCATCGTTTTCTATAACATCCCCAGTTCAAGTAGGGCCTCTTCACTCATTCTGCTCTTGTCCCAAGGTGGTTCAAAAGTAAGCTCTAATGCTACATCTTTAACTCCCGGAACATCTGAAACAGCGTCAAATACATCCTGCAGAAGCTGATCTGCCATAGGGCAATTAGGTGCTGTGAGGGTCATTTTAACATCTACCTTACCCTCTTCGTTGCTTTTTATCTCATATATAAGACCCAGGTCATACACATTTACTGGTATTTCGGGATCATATACTTGTTTAAGAGCCAAAACAATATTTTTTTCTGAAATCATAATCCTACTGTTTATTTGCGGCAAAAGCCACTGCGTAAAACTTAATCTGTTTAATCATAGAGAGCAAACCGTTAGCTCTTGTTGGTGAGAGATTCTCTTCAAGTCCTATCTGTTTGATAAAATTGAGATCTGCATCAATTATCTCCTGAGGCGTTCTTCCAGAGAAGACTCTTACTAACAAAGATATTATGCCTTTTGTTATTATTGCATCACTATCTGCTGTAAACCAAATTTTTCCATCTGAATAATCAGCAGCAAGCCATACTCGTGACTGGCATCCCTTAATAAGATTTTTATCCTCTTTTCCAGACTCTTTAATAATTGGAAGTGACCTACCTAACTCAATTAGATATTCATATTTATCCAACCAATCTGTAAATATGGAGAACTCCTCAACTATTTGTTGCTCTACTTCTTTAATTGACATATATTAACTTTTTTATTTTAACATTTTTACAGCCTTTTGAACGGCAGTAATAAATAGATCTATCTCCTCTATAGTGTTGTAAGGAAGAAGGGATGCCCTTACCATTCCTGTAGTGTGAAACCTGGTCATTAATGGCTCACAACACATCATACCGGATCTAACAGCAACACCCATTTTATCTAAAAGCATTGCAAGATCTGAATGGTGAACTCCCTCTATGTTAAATGAATATATGGGCAATTTATGTTTTGACTCCCCATAAATCTTCACCCCATCAATACTCTTAAGACCCTCTAGAAGAGAAGTTGTTAAAGCATATTCCTGATCTCTTATAAATTCTCTATCAAATTGCTGTACAAAATTAATAGCCTCACCAAGCGCAGCCGCACCAATAAAATTTGGTGTGCCTGCTTCAAATTTTAATGGAGGGGGTGCATATGATGTTTTAAAAAGAGAGACACTCTCCACCATATCTCCGCCACCCATCCAAGGGCCCATATCCTCAAGAATTTCCCTCTTACCGTATAACACACCTGTTCCTGTAGGACCATAAAGCTTATGGCCTGAAAAGGCATAAAAATCACAATCCAGCTTCTTCACATCTATATTTTCGTGGACAATACCCTGCGCACCATCAAGGAGGACCTTGGCTCCTACTTTGTGAGCTATTTTAATCAATTTTTCAACCGGGTTTGCAATCCCTAAAACATTTGATATATGTGCAACAGATATAATTTTAACGCTTTCATCAATGAGTGATTCGAGCTTATCCATCATCCACTCACCATTTTCATCAATTGGCAGAATTTTAAGGATGGCTCCACTTCTCTCACAAGCCATCTGCCAGGGGACAATATTGGAATGGTGATCTGCTTCACAAATTATTATTGTATCGCCTTTTGCTATAAATTTTGTTGTAAAGCTATTTGCAACTAAATTTATAGAGGCGGTAGTTCCGGAAGTAAAAATAATCTCCTCGGTTGAATGGGCATTAATAAAATCTTTTATTGTTATTCTGGCAGATTCGTATAGAGATGTGCATTTTGCACTCAATTCGTGAACGGCTCTGTGAATATTTCCATTTGTTCCGGAGTTCATCTCATTAAGAAGAGACAAAACGCTGTCCGGCTTCTGGGCAGTTGCTCCGTTATCAAAGTAAATCAAGTCCTTACCGTGAACCTTTTGTCTTAAAGCGGGGAATTTATCCCTCATTTGGGAGATGTTCTCTATAGTAGCCATTCTGCGATTATTCCTTGGATTAATGATTGATTCCTGCAAAATTAAACATAAATTTGCAAGAATAGTTTAAATAAAGGCAATGTACGATTACATCAAGGGAGAGGTTGTTGAAATAGGCCCCACAGAAGTGGTAGTTGACACAGGTAGTTTTGGTTACAAACTCCAGATATCACTTCAGACATACTCAAAACTGCAGGCAGGAACAAAAACAAAGCTCTTTATTCACCATCATTTGAGAGAGGATATTGAACTTATGTATGGTTTTATTGACAAGGAGGAGAGGACAATTTTTCAGCACCTTATCGAGGTATCTGGAATTGGTCCAAACACAGCCAGGATGATGCTCTCATCAATGACATCTGAAGAGATAAGAAACGCAATTATCACGGCAGATATTAACAGACTAAAGAGCATAAAGGGAATTGGACTAAAAACAGCTCAAAGACTGCTTATAGAATTAAAGGACAAAATTGTAAAAGGTGGCGGCGGAGCCATTATAACAGGAGGAGTCACAACACAACCTGATGCCAAAAGAGATGAGGCTATTTCTGCCCTAATTCTTCTCGGCTTTAACAAGACGAACGTAGAGAAGGTTGTTGATGGTATTCTAAGAGAGGAGCCAGCTTCCGCCCTTGAAGAGCTGATAAAGCTATCTCTTAAAAGATTATAAATTTGAATTATTTTAATAAATTTGTATCAAATTCAATAACAAAATTATGAGTATACCTGCAAATCTTAAGTACAGCAAAGACCACGAATGGGTACTTGTTGAGGGTGATATAGCAACAATAGGCATCACCGAGTTCGCTCAAGGACAATTGGGCGACATCGTTTTCGTAGACATCCAGACAGAGGGAGAAACACTTTCTGCAGGCGATGTATTTGGAGCAATTGAGGCTGTTAAAACAGTGGCTGACGGCCTAATGCCTGTTTCTGGAGAGATTGTTGAAGTTAACGGAGATCTTGAAAGTGCTCCTGAATCTGTAAACAAAGATCCATACGGAACAGGGTGGATGATTAAAGTTAAGCTTACAAATCCATCTGAGATTGATGAGCTTATGGATCCTGCTGCATACGAAGCATTTATTGCATAGTCTTTAACAGATAATATAAAAGAGGGTGACTAATAATAAGTAAGTCACCCTCTTTTTTTTGAGTTGGTAAGATTAAATTATAAATTTACGCACACTAACAAACAATTCAAACTTAGACTATAAAATGAAACACAGTTTTGGGAGCGACAACCACTCCGGTGCTGCTCCGGAGATTCTAGAAGCAATAGCCGAGGCAAATAATGACTTTCAGGTAGCATATGGTGAAGATGATTATACAAAAAGAGCCATTGCTACATTTAAAAAGGTGTTAGGCGACAGCGCAATACCATATTTTGTATTTAACGGGACAGGCGCAAATATCCTCGCATTAAAGGCCCTGACAAATACTTATAATTCTATATTGTGTCCGGAAAGTGCGCATATTAATGTTGATGAATGTGGAGCACCTGAAAAAATGACCGGAGCAAAGATTATACCCCTGCCACCCAACGATGGTAAGGTTACACCAGAAGTTGTAAAAAAGGAGTTAAAAGGTTTTGGATTTCAACATCACTCCCAACCTAAAGTACTATCAATATCACAACCAACAGAACTTGGAACTCTGTATAAACCGGAAGAGATTAAGGCACTTGCAGATTTAATGCACTCTCATAACGGTTATCTTCACGTAGATGGGTCCAGGATTTCTAATGCCGCTGCATCTCTTGGACTCCCAATAAAAGAGTTTATAACCGACCAAGGGGTAGATGCTCTATCTTTTGGAGGAACAAAAAATGGTTTACTTATTGGAGAAGCTGTTGTTTTCTTCAAAGAGGATCTTGCAAATAATTTTCTCTACATAAGAAAACAGGGAGGTCAGCTTTTCTCGAAAAACAGATTTATTGCAGCTCAATTTGACGCTTTTTTAAGAGACGGACTTAATATCAAACTTGCATCTCACTCAAACTCAATGGCTAAATATCTCGAGAGCGAACTTAAAGGGATTAAAGATGTTATTATCTCAAGACCTGTGGAAACAAATGTTGTGTTTGCAATTATACCGGAGATACTTTGTAAAAAACTTATGGAAAAACATTACTTTTATGTGTGGGATAAAGAGAGCGGAGAGGTTAGATGGATGTGCTCATTTAATACCACTAAAGAGGATATTGATAATTTTGTATATGACATTAAATCATTAATATAACCTAAACTTAATATATTATGGCAGTAACAAGAGTTTTCGATTTGCTGGACCAGCTGGTTGAAAAATATCCAAAAGATGACATCCTTAGCAGAAAAAGTGGTGGAAAGTGGATAAAATACTCTTCACAGAGTTACTACGAACACTCAAACTTGATAGCTTACACTATGCTCTCTATGGGGTTCGAAAAAGGAGACAAAGCAATAACAATAATGCCAAACCGTCCGGAATGGAACTTTATTGATATGGGACTTATGCTTGCAGGTATGGTGCATGTTCCTGTATACACAACATTAAGCTCAGATGATTATCTACACATTTTCACCCATAGTGATGCTAAAGCAATATTTATTGGAAACGAAAGTCTTGCAAAGAAGATACTGCCCATAATAAAGAGAGTTGAAAGAGATATTAAAATATTTACAATTGAACCAATACAGGACTATACAACAATCGAAGATTTATACTCTATTGGAAAAGAGAACTCAGAAAAATATAAATCAACTGTTGAAAAAGTAAAGGCCGAGACAGATGAGAATGAAGTTGCCACAATTATTTATACTTCAGGAACAACAGGTACTCCAAAAGGAGTTATGCTGTCACATAAAAACCTTGTATTTAACTTTATAGGAACTGCCGTTCAACAAATAAGAGATCATAGGCACAAAATGCTTAGCTTCCTTCCCCTTTGCCACATATACGAAAGAGGGATGAACTATGATTATCAGTACCTCGGAATTAGTATATATTATGCAGAGAGCCTCTCTACAATAGCATCAGATCTGGCAGACAGCAAAGCCGATGGTTTTTGCGCCGTCCCCAGGGTACTTGAAATGATGTATTCAAAATTAGAGGCAGCCGGTAAAGACCTAAGCGGAATAAAGAAAACTATATATAAATGGGCCTTTAGAATTGCCACAAAATTTGACTACACTAAAAATAGCGCTCTCTACAAGATGCAATATGCAATAGCTGACAAACTTGTTTATAGTAAATGGAGAGAGAAATTGGGTGGAAAGGAGATGCTTGTTGTTTCAGGAGGGTCAGCCATCCAGGCAAAAATTATCCGCCTTTTTACTGCTGCCAAAATGTACATCTTTGAAGGATATGGAATGACCGAAGCTTCGCCTGTAATTGCTGTAAACAATCCTAAAGAGATGATTATCAAAATAGGAACAGTAGGTAAAAAGATGGAAGGAACAGAGATGATGATAGCTGAGGATGGAGAGATTCTAACCCGTGGTCCACACGTAATGCTTGGATATTACAAAGATCCTGAATATACAAAACAGGTAATTGATGAAGATGGCTGGCTTCATACAGGAGACATTGGTGTTATGGTTGATAAAATATTCCTGAAAATTACTGACCGTAAAAAGGAGATATTTAAACTATCTGCAGGCAAATACATTGCTCCTCAAGTAATTGAGAATATGCTTAAAGAATCATCATATATTGAGAATTGTATGGTAGTAGGAGAAAACCAAAAATTTGCCTCCGCAATTGTAATTCCCGATATCAACAAGCTACACTTTTGGGCAGCAAAAAACAAAGTTCAGTTTACTGACAACCAGGATCTTATTGTAAAGCCTGAGGTAATTAAGAAAATTAATAAAGAGATAGAAAAAGTTAACACAAAACTTGCAGCTCACGAACAGGTAAAAAGAGCAAAAATAATAATTGACGAATGGACACCTCTAAATGATATGTTATCTCAGACACTTAAACTGAAGAGAAATAAGATCAAAGCGAAATATTCAGATACAATTGCAGAAATCTATAACAACGATTAGAATTCAAATACCTATTAAACATTAATTTATATCTGTTTTGGAAATAAAAATTGCCTTAAATGAGGATAGAGAAGCCATATTTAATATATGGCTCTCTTGTTTCACTGAAGATGAAGCATATATAAACTTTTATCTCGACTATTGCTTTCCGCATACAATCACACTTTTACTTGGGGATAAAAATATTGGCTATGTATCTGTTTTATCGATAATTCCTTCATTTTTCAAAGAAGATAACAGATATATTAAAGGAGGGTATTTATATGGAGTTGGCACACTACCTTCACACAGAGGAAAATCATACTCATCACAACTCATAAAATACGGCGTTGAGCTTCTTAAAAACAAGAAATGCGAATACTTCATTGTAAAACCAGCAACAGATAGCCTATTTTCTCTATATAAAAAATTGGGATTTGATAAAGAGATTTACAAAAGCAGCACTAATATAAGAAGCACAGAAAAACAGCCATTTAATAAGAATGCAAACTCTTATAGCGAAATAAGCCCACTGGAGATTAACGAGATTTATGATTTGCGTGAAAAACATCTGGCCAATTCAAATTTTCTCTGGCCTAGGGAGATCCTTCTCTACTCTTTAAAAGAGATACTGGGCAGAAACGGATTTCTCTTTATTGATAAAATAACCAGAGACTATTGCACAGGATACCCTTCAGATAGCTCATCACTAATTGAAATTTTAGAGACAACTTTACCGGCTGAGCAGATTGAGATGGTTTTTGGAGAGCAAATCCAAACTAAATACCCTTTAAATAACAGTTGGAGAGCGACCTCCTCATACGAACCAAAAGAGAACAGAGAGCCTTTACTCTCTGCCTTAATTATGGAGCTTACTCCTGGAATCTATGACTATTGCAACAAACTCAACCTCTCGTTACCAATGGAATAGAAGCGGTTTGTTCCTCGTGGAACATCTCATTTGATACTACTATCTTCCAAAGTAAACCAATAATATTGATATATCAGCAGGAGAGACACCTGGTATCCTTGAAGCTTGAGAAATTGTTTTTGGCTTATGCTTATCAAGCTTTTGCCTTGATTCGGTAGATATTGATTTAAGAGAGGCATAATTAAAATTTTCAGGAATTTTTACCTCCTCTAATTTTAGGATCTTCTCTGCTATTCGCTTCTCCCTCTCAATATAGCCCTTATATTTTACAAATATCTCAGATGATGCAATTACCTCCTTTGCAAAGAGAGTATAAGCAAATTCTAATTCATCAAAACCATTTTGCTTATATGGCAAGTCGCTTTGAGAAAGAATCAACTTATTAATCAGATAAAGTAGGCCTTTTAAATTGTCATCTTGATAGTTAAAGGTGTTTATCTCAATTTTTAAAACATCAAATATTAAAACCTTTAGCTCGCTGTCTAGGTTAGAGTCCTCAAACGTTCCCCGTGGAACCAATCGTAGTAAGTCGTAAATATCTGTTTGAGGTCTTGTTAAAATATCTGATAGCCGTTTTCTCTGAGAAATAGTTGATGAACCAACTCCTTCTAAATATGGATTTACCTCTTCAGGGGTAATTGATTCAGAATCCATAAATGATATTAGAGATTTAATGAAAGAGTATTTCTTTCTCATTAGCTCTACTCGATACTCGGAAGCCAATCCTATTAAATATCCCAATTCTGTCAACCTAAGGTCAGCATTATCTTGCCTTAGTAAGATTCTGTATTCTGCCCTAGAAGTAAACATTCTGTAGGGTTCATCTACTCCCTTTGTAACTAGATCGTCTATTAGAACACCTATATATGCTTCATCGCGTTTTAAAATAAGGGGCTCTTTATTATTAAGTTTTAAATGAGCATTTATTCCAGCCATCAAACCTTGTGCGGCAGCCTCTTCGTAACCAGTAGTTCCATTTACCTGTCCTGCAAAATACAAATTCTCAATAAGTTTTGTCTCTAAAGTATGATGTAATTGAGTAGGTGGAAAATAGTCATACTCTACAGCGTAGGCTGGACGAAAAATAATAACATTTTCAAATCCTGGAATTTCTCTTAATGCACTATACTGAACATCTAAAGGTAGAGATGAAGAGAAGCCCTGAAGATAATACTCGTGAGTGTTCCACCCTTCAGGTTCAAGAAATAATTGGTGAGAGGTTTTATCTGAAAATGTTCTAAGCTTATCCTCTATGCTTGGGCAGTAACGAGGACCTCTGCCTGCAATTTTACCTGAAAAGAGTGGAGAAAATTGAAATCCCTCTTTTAAAAGATTGTGCACCTTCTCATTTGTATGAACCATATAACAGGAGAGCTGTTTTGTAGCTGCCTGAATTGGAGATGGTTTTGAAAGAAATGAAAACTTATCTGGATCTTCATCTCCATTCTGAATTTCTAATTTGGTTAAATCAACAGATCTTGCATCAATTCTTGGTGGAGTACCGGTTTTCATTTTATCCACCTCAAACCCAAGCTCAAAAAGCTGCTCGGAAAGGTGTTTGGAAGCAGGCTCTCCTACCCTGCCTCCAAAAGTAGTATTATGACCAATGTACAATTTCCCATTTAAAAATGTTCCTGCAGTAAGAATTACAGATTTTGAAGAGAATTTAGCTCCCAACTCAGTAATGACACCTGTTACTTTATTATTATCAAATATAAACTGAATGACAGTATCCTGCCATAGGTTAAGATTTGGGGTGTTTTCTAAAATATATCTCCAATTTAGGGAAAAATGTTGCCTATCGCATTGAGCTCTTGGGCTCCACATAGCAGGTCCTTTAGATCTGTTAAGCATTCTAAACTGGATTGTACTAGCGTCAGTTACTATTGCAGTCCCACCACCCAATGCATCTATTTCTCTTACTATCTGACCTTTAGCAATACCACCGATAGCTGGATTACACGACATTTGAGCAATCTTACCCATATCCATCGTTAGTAATAAAACTTTTGATCCGAGTTTAGCAGCTGAATAGGCAGCTTCACAGCCAGCGTGGCCTGCTCCAATTACAATAATGTCGTATATATCTCTCATTCTATTAGTTAACAATCCTATTTCAAAATATTTTGCAAAGATAGCAAAGCTTCGTCTTCTGCATTCTTCATTTGAACCTTATCAATATCTGACTTATCATCAAAGCCAAGAAGATGTAGAACACCATGAATCATAACTCTATACAGTTCATTGTCAAAAGATACACTATACTCTTTACTGTTTTCTCTAACAGTATCAAGACTAATAAAAATATCTCCGGATAGAATATTTTGGTTGCAGTAATCAAACGTAATTACATCTGTATAGTAGTTATGATTAAGATACTGTTTATTAATATTCAACAGATAATCATCACTACAGAAAATAAAATTCAACTCTCCCAAATCCATCTTCTCTTGTATTGTTCTTTTAATCCAGGAGGTGAGAATTCGTTTGTGTAGTAACTTAAATTGTATATCCTCTATATGGTATCTAATCATAATTATTCAATCATTTCTTTTCAGAATTATCATCCTCAAGAAGGTCCCAGTATTCAACGGCCCTTCTAGTATGCGGTATAACAATTGAACCACCGACAAGGTTTGCAACAGACATTATTTCAAACATCTGTTCTCTCGTAACACCAAGTTCAAAACATTTCTCTAAATGATACTTAATACAATCATCACATCTTAGTACAGCAGAGGTGGCCAAACCAAGCATCTCTTTAGTAACTGCAGGCAAGGCACCATCCTCATAACATCTTGTATCAAGATTATAGAATCTCTTAAAAAATAAATTGTCTGAATCGAGGATTTTTTTGTTCATCTTGGCACGAAATGTGCGGAATTCGTCTATTCTGTTCATTTAATCAAATTTTGCGCAAAACTACACAAAATATACTAATCAAAATTTTTTACTATTATGTCTAAAGTAACTGTCATAGGGGCCGGCAACGTTGGTGCAACGTGTGTTAATGCAATGAATATGTTGCAATTTGCTGGTGAAATTGTTCTGCTCGACATCAAAGAGGGTATCGCAGAAGGTAAAGCAATAGATATGATGCAGAC
>JAQVRQ010000025.1:19311-25066 GCA_028700975.1 Bacteroidales bacterium
AGCGTACTTCTTGAAGGAGAGTTTGGTCAAAGTGACATCTGCCTTGGAGTACCTGTAGTTGTGGGAAGACACGGATGGGAAAAAATTGTTGAACTTAACCTCAACGAAGAGGAAAAAGTGGCCTTTAACAAAAGTGCAGACGCTGTAAGAGCAACAAATGATGTTTTGAAAGATCTCAACATCATCTAGCAAATTGGGAAATATTTTGCATCTTTGCGGTGCAAAATTTGGGGCATTAGCTCAGTTGGCTAGAGCGCTTGCATGGCATGCAAGAGGTCATCGGTTCGACTCCGATATGCTCCACAAATAGTTTTTAACAATAACTTTTTAAATTTATCTGCTTCATTTTCTTGTAATTGATAATTTTTTGTCACAGTTTATCCACAATAATACTTGTCAAATCATTATTTCTTTATAATTTTACATTTCGATAAACTTCTGAATACATTAATACAGATATGGAAATAAAGAAAACGCCCAAAGCCGATCTTGAAAGCAAAAAAGTTCTTTTCACAGAAATCGGACTAATTGTAGCTCTGGCACTTGTATTGGTAGCATTTGAATGGAAAACCTATGACAAGCAGATTGCCACACTAGGAGACAACAATGCCGTAGTAATTGAAGAGGAGATGATTCCAATTACTAACGAGACACCTCCGCCTCCAGCAGAGGTACCTAAGATTCCTACTGTATCTGATGTGATAGAGATCGTTGACGATGATATGAAAATTGAAAATGAACTTATCATCAATACAGAGGATGACAAAAACCTTGGAGTTGAGATTAAAGACTATGTTAAAGGTCCTGTAGAGGAGGTAATTGAAGAGGAGGAGATTCCTTTCACCATAGTTGAAGAGAAACCATCTTTCCAAGGTGGTGATGAAAATACCTTTACAAAATGGGTTGCAAGCAAATTAGTTTACCCGGAAATTGCAAAGGAGAATGGTGTTCAGGGACGTGTAATTCTTCAGTTCCTTGTTGGTACAGATGGCAGCGTTAGCGATGTTAAAGTTGTCAGAGGTGTAGACGCTTCACTTGACAGAGAGGCTGCAAGGGTGGTAGCATCTTCACCTAAATGGAAACCAGGAAGACAAAGAAATAAGCCTGTTAAGGTTCGTTACACATTCCCGGTAATATTCCAGTTGAGATAGTTAATTAACTAACAGAATAATAAAAAAGGCTGCCTCGTTCAGAAGCAGTCTTTTTTTCAATTAATATGGGAACAATCGAAGAAAAAGGGTTAGAAAAAGTCGTTTTTGTTGGTGTAATAAGACAAAGCGATGACGAAAGAAAAGTATACGAATATCTTGAAGAGCTTGCTTTTCTTGCAGAAACCGCTGGTGCAGTTGGGGTTAAAACATTTGTTCAAAGATTAGATAAACCAAATCCCAAAACTTATATTGGCAGCGGAAAGTTAGAAGAGATAAAGGCTTATATCACAGAAAACGATATTAAACTTATAATATTTGATGATGAGCTCTCCCCTTCTCAATTAAGAAATATTGAAAGAGAATTTGAGTGCCGAATTCTTGACAGAACCAATCTAATACTAGATATTTTTGCACAACGAGCAAAAACTGCATATGCTAAAACTCAGGTTGAGCTTGCTCAATATCAATACCTTTTACCACGTCTTACAAGAATGTGGACACACCTTGAAAGGCAGCGAGGCGGTATTGGTATGCGTGGTCCGGGTGAAAGCCAGATAGAGACAGACAGACGAATAATCCTTGACAAAATAAGCCGTCTCAAAGATCAGCTTAAAAAGATAGACAGGCAGATGGCCTCACAAAGAGGAAACAGGGGCAGTCTTGTTAGAATATCACTTGTAGGGTATACAAATGTTGGTAAGAGTACACTTATGAATCTCTTGGCAAAAAGCGATGTATTTGCTGAGAATAAGCTATTTGCAACTCTTGATACTACTGTAAGAAAGGTGGTTATTGAAAACGTTCCATTCCTTCTCAGTGATACTGTCGGCTTTATAAGAAAATTACCGCACCAACTTGTTGAATCATTTAAAAGCACTCTGGATGAAGTTAGAGAGTCCGATATACTTATGCACGTTGTAGACATTTCTCACCCAAATTTTGAAGAACATATTAAGGTTGTAAGGGAAACTCTAGACGAAATTGGAGCCAAAAACAAGCCCACCTTCCTTGTATTCAACAAGATAGATGCTTACAAATATACTCCTCAGGATGAGTTTGATTTAGAGGAAAAAGGTAGAGAAAACTACTCACTTGAAGAGCTTAAAAATAGCTGGATAAGCAAGGAGAATTCACCTTGCATCTTTATCTCAGCAAAAGAGAAGATTCAGATAGATAAATTAAGGAATGATATCTATAAGATGGTCGCGGAAATCCATGCCGGAAGATACCCTTTTGACAACTTCCTCTGGTAACCTCTCCACTCTCCTGCCCTTGTAACCGGTCATTGTTACCGCAGCTGTAAGAGAATTCAATAAAGCCTCTTCTGTTGCCTCAATAGTAGCCATAAAAAGAGGAGACATTGAGTCATTCTGCAACTCTGTTGGAGTATAGAAACTCTTTGATTCATCTATAAGATTCTCTTTAGCTACAGACATTGCAATAATATAGTCGCCACTTCCGTTTGAAGCAATTCCACCAGATTTAGCCAGACCCATAAAAGCCCTTTTGGCAATCCTCTCCAGATTTCTTGATGTGACCGGAGCGTCTGTAATAACTACTATCATACAAGAGCCATCAACATCTTGCATTATATTCTTACTATAACTGTAATTACCTAGCATTTTTCCCACAGGTACACCTGCAATCTCAAGAACACCCCCGTAATTAGTCTGCACTAATACGCCAACAGTATATCCACCCAAAGATTTAGGCAGAACTCTTGATGAGGTGCCTATACCGCCTTTAAAGCCAAAACAGATTGTTCCCGTACCTGCACCAACAGCCCCCTCCTCAACCACACCATCTTTTGCTTTATTAATAGCATCCAGTATATGTTGTGGTTTAACAACCCTTGCCCTTATATCATTCAAGCCCCCATCGTTTGTCTCCCCCACTACACCATTTACCGAGGCAATATTTTCGTTGCCGGGTTGTGCCAAAGTATAGGATATTAACCCATCGAGTGCCGCAGCAACACTCATTGTATTTGTAAGAATAACAGGTGTTTCTATGTTACCAAGTTCGCGAACCTGGGTATATCCGGCAAGTTTCCCAAATCCGTTTCCTACAAATATTGAGGCGGGCACTTTATTTCTAAAGATATTTCCATCGTGAGGAACAATAGCTGTTACACCTGTTCTAATATTCTCTCCCTCAATGAGAGTAACGTGACCAACTTTAACACCGGGCACATCTGTAATTGCATTGTTCTCTCCGCTCTTCAAAACACCTACGGATATTCCGTAATCTCTTACTCTATTTTGAGAGAAAGAGATGAAAGGAATTGCTACTGTAATTACAATCAGAGTAAATCTTATTATTCTCATTATAGCATCATAAATTTAATCAATTCATCTTTTACTACCTCTGGCTCCTCAATAAAGCCATTATGGCCTGAATTGGGCAGAAAAACCGATTTAACAGTGGGTAGAGAGGCCGCAAGCTCGTTAGCTTTCTCTAAAGGAATGTGGTAATCATTAATCCCAAAAAACATAATTGTCGGAAGTTGTAACTGAGAGAGAAAAGAGTGATTATCCGGCCTACTTTTAAGTCCTTCAATAGATGCGACAATTCCCTCCGGATCGTGGGTCTCGGTAAGCTCAACTATCTCAAAAATTTTTTCATCAAATTTTCTTTGATTATCTGGTGCAAACATTTTTGGAATACCCATCTTTGCTATTACAGGAAGCTTCGCCTCTCTTATTAGAGTAATCTCTCTATCCCTATCCTTAATTTTATCATCAGAATCTTTATAAGGTGAAGAGTGCATTAAAATAAGCCCATTAAATAGATTTGGATATTTTTTCACACATTCAATTGATATATAGCCTCCCATTGAGTGGCCCATAATCCAGCATTTATCTACCCCACAGACCTTAAGAACATCTCTAACAACATCTGCTGAAAAATCGAGCGAATTTTCTTTTATATGAGTACCTGACAGACCGTGCCCCGGCAGGTCTATAGATATGGTTCTAATATCTGAGGGTAGTGAAGGAATAAAATCCTGCCATACATACAGGGTTTCAAGATATCCGTGCAACAGTAGTAATACGTTGTCACCATTTTTAGAATCTGAAATATGAACCGGAATGCCGTTACACGTAGCGAAAAACTCCATTATCTGCTTTTTTTGCAAATTTACGAAGAATTGTGATGAAATTTTTATATTTTTGTGCTTCTGCTACACCTATTCCCTACACAATAATATTTATTTAAAATTTTAATTATGAAAATCTCTAGATTTTTATTGGTAATTGCACTTGGTATTCTTACAATCTCAACAGCGAGTTGCAATAAGGAGCCGGAGCCAATAGTGCTTACAGGGACCTGGAACATAGACACTACACAAACAAAAGTATTTATCAAGTATGACGAAATTGAGGCTCAGGAAAATCCTGTAGCTTACAACTACTTGAGAGATAACATAAACAAGATTCGTAAAAATCTTCTTCAACCTAATCAGTTGGTTTTTTCAGGAACAAACCAAGTTACATTTAAGATGAACGAAGGAGTAGATATTGCGGGTACTTATGTAAAACTTGACGAGGTATATTTTCAGATAACAAATCTCTTCTTCCCTCAAGGCATTGTGTGCGGGTCTGATAATTCAATCCTTGAACTTTACTTTCAAAGAGATTATATTCTAACCGTAATCTCCAATATATTAACCCCTGACGATCCTCCTTTTACTGATTTTGAAGAGATGGTAACAGAGGAGACCGGAGGAATTATTCTCTTCAGAAGAGGATAATTGAGAAAGGTTAATTGATATCAATATATCTTTTAGAAAATAAAATAGCCGATTAAAAATATAATTTTTAACCGGCTATTTTATTAAACTATCGACAATTAGTCTTTAATTTTTGCTTTGAGAAACTCTCTGTTTAATCTTGCGATGTGAGCAACAGAGATATCCTTAGGACACTCCATTTCACAGGCACGTGTATTTGTACAAGCACCAAAACCTAGTTCATCCATTCTAGCAACCATTGCCTTAGCTCTTCTTGCTGCCTCAACTTTTCCTTGAGGAAGAAGCGCAAGAGAACTCACTCTGGCAGCTACAAACAACATAGCTGAACCATTTTTACAGGTTGCAATACAAGCACCACAGCCTACACAGGCAGCAGCAT
Source organism: Bacteroidales bacterium (assembly GCA_028700975.1). Classification (GTDB taxonomy): domain Bacteria; phylum Bacteroidota; class Bacteroidia; order Bacteroidales; family UBA932; genus Bact-08. The sequence goes on from JAQVRQ010000025.1 coordinate 24,596, forward strand.
CCATACTCTCTTCTGCATTGTCTCTAGGTATTGGAATAGTATTTGCGTCTGGAATTCCTCCAGTATTAACAGATACATATCCACCAGCCTGAAGAATCTTATCAAGTGCATTTCTATCAACAACCAAATCTTTTATCACAGGCATACCTGCAGATCTCCAAGGTTCAATTGTAATAGTTTCACCATCTGTAAATTTCCTCATATGAAGCTGACAGGTTGTTATATCATCATCCGGTCCGTGAGCTCTGCCGTTAATGTAGAGAGAACACATTCCGCATATGCCTTCACGGCAATCGTGATCAAAAGCCACAGGGCCTTCTGATTTGCATCCCTTCTCAACTGCGACGGGATCCGCTCCCTCTCTTACCAGTTGGTCGTTGAGGATATCCATCATCTCCAGGAAGGAAGTATCCGGAGATATATTTTGTACCTTGTAGGTTGCGAACCTTCCTTTATCTTTCGCGCTTTTCT
>JAQVRQ010000076.1 GCA_028700975.1 Bacteroidales bacterium
GTCGCCTGGATGGAGCAAAATGTGTGTAAATAAGAGACAGATTGCAGATATCAAAAAGAGGCTAACCAAATACTTTTAGGTCAGCCTCTTTAAGAATGTAAAATACTATAGTGGTTTACTCTGTATAGTATTTATAAAACAAACCAATAGACTCAATCCCTTTAAAGAACTGGCTTAGCAGATAGCTCTCATTTGGCGAGTGGATAACATCTCTCTCAAGGCCGAATCCCATTAGTAGTGGGTTAGCATTCAGAATCTGCTGAAGGTCTGCAAGAACAGGGATACTTCCGCCACCACGATTAGGAACCGGCTCAATACCGTATACCTCGTGAATCGCTCTGTGGGCAGATTTATATATATTTGAGGATATTGGGCAAAGAAAGCCCTGACCTCCGTGGTGAGGAATTACCTTTACTTTAACACCTTTAGGTGCAAGAGTCATAAAGTGCTCTTCAAATAGTTTTGCTATTTTATGGTTATCCTGATTAGGAACAATCCTCATTGATATTTTGGCAAATGCTTTTGATGGAAGAACTGTCTTGGCACCTTCGCCGGTATAGCCTCCCCAGATTCCGTTAACATCAAGGCAAGGGCGGATTCCTGTGCGCTCCATTGTTGAATACCCAGCCTCTCCGGTTACGGCATCAATATCCAGGAACTCCATATACTCCTTCTCATCAAATGGTGCTCTTGCAAGCATCTCGCGCTCCTCTTTAGTGAGTTCAACAACATCATCGTAAAATCCTTTGATTGTGATTCTTCCCTTGTCGTCAATAAGCTTATCTATCATTCCGGCTAATACGTTAATAGGATTTGCTATTGCGCCGCCGTAGTGTCCAGAGTGAAGGTCCTTGTTTGGCCCTGTAACTTCAACCTCCATATAAGCCAGTCCTCTCATACCCACGTTAATTGAAGGAATCTTCTCATCAATCATTGTAGTATCAGATACTAAAATATCATCACAGGCTAGCATCTCTTTATGAGCTTTTGCCCACTCAGGAAGGCTTGGTGAACCAATCTCCTCTTCTCCGTCAATAATAAACTTAACATTACACTTAAGCTGATTTGTCTTAACAAGGTATTCAAATGCTTTTATATGCATAAAACCTTGTCCTTTATCGTCATTTGCACCCCTCGCGTAGATAGCTCCGTCCCTGATTTCAGGTTCAAAGGGAGGTGTTTTCCACAGATTGATAGGATCGGCAGGTTGAACGTCGTAGTGAGCGTAAACCAGTATGGTTGGTAGTTTATTGTCAATTATCTTTTGTCCGAATACTACCGGATGCCCCTTTGTGGGATACACCTGTGCAGTTTCGCAGCCAGCCTTAAGCAGAAATTCTGCATATTTTTCTGCTGCCTTTATCATATCCGGCTTATGTTCAGCCATTGAACTGATAGATGGGATTCTCAGAAGTTCAAATAGTTCTGAAAGGAATCTCTCCTGGTTCTGGTTGATGTAATTTTTCATATTCTCCTTATTTGATTATGTATCTTACTGTAAAGCCAAGGTTTGTTACTTTGAAACCTGGATTTGAAATTATTTGAATTCGTGGATTCCAGTCAGCTGAGAGAGCCAGCGGAATATTATTGAATTTATACTCAACACCTCCGATAAGATCAATTCCCATCATAAACTGTTTGCTATATAGTCCAGCAACGTGTACACCTGCAGTTGCACCTGCACCGGCATAAACATAAAGACCATCTACGTTAACATCAAAGTGGTACTCGTAAAGTCCGGTTGCCTTTATCTTCATTTCATCGTGTCTTACCAAATCCACATCAAGTATTCCTTCAATGGCTCCCGGTTGGCTGATGAAGTGTTTTATACTTGCTCCAAGACTTGTTCCGGTTCTTAGGCCGATTGATGTTTTGTAATTTTGTGAAAATGCAGAGGTTGACATAATAAGCACAGCTGCTGCTAGTATAATTTTCTTCATATTAAAAATAGTTAACGGTTTTGTTTTCAAGATTTGTCAGCAAATTATTTGCCAATCTGCTCGCACCTAAACGAAAATACTTAGGATTGAGCCACTCTTTGCCCAGAATTGTATCAACAATTGCATAGTACAATATTGCATCTTCAGGAGTGACAATTCCTCCTGCCGGTTTGAATCCTACTTTTCTACCGGTTTTACTATGATACTCTTTTATTGCTTTGCACATTATCAATGCTGCTTCAGGAGTAGCAGCAGGCTCCATTTTGCCAGTAGAAGTTTTTATAAAGTCTGCACCCGCCTCCATAGCCAGCATAGATGCTTTTTCAATCTCTTCAGGTGACAGAGCTCCGGTTTCAAGTATAACTTTTAAATGGACCTCACCAATTGCTTTTTTTATCTCTCTAATTTCTTTTGCAGCCTCTTCAAATTCGCCAGCAATAAAGTGGCTGAGGGATAGAACTATATCAACTTCGTCTGCTCCCTGTGCAACTGCTATTTTGCACTCATCCACCTTAACTGAGAGAAAACTTTGTGAACTGGGAAATACACCTCCAACAACTGCAATTTGGATACTCTTATTTAAGAGTCTCTTTTTTACGGTAGAGGCAAAATTTGGATAAACGCAAATTGCTGCTACAGAAGGATATTCTTCAAAGTTAGAGGTAAAGTTGTTAACTTTATCTATCATTAGTTCAATCTTTGAAGCTGTGTCTGTGGAGTTAAGAGATGTAAGGTCTATTACACCAAGACAGGAGGTGAGAACCTCTCTATTATTCCATTTATCAATGCTCGCCTTAATGGCTTTGAGCTCCATTTCAATTCTCTGCATTTGTATTTAAAATCTCTTTTGTGTCAATAATTATTGTTACAGGTCCGTTGTTAATAAGGTTAACCTTCATCTCTGCTCCAAATATACCGGTTTTTACCTCTATTCCCAACTCTTCTGAAAGGGATTTTATCATATATTCATAGAGAGGTATAGCCTTATCTGGTCTTGCTGCTCTTATGTATGAGGGTCTGTTACCTTTTTTTGTGTTTGCGTAAAGAGTAAACTGACTTACCAGTAGGATCTCACCTCTGATATCCCTGATTGATAGATTCATTACTCCCAGATTGTCGTCAAAGATTCTTAATGCTGCAATTTTTTTAACTAGGTAATCTGCATCATCTTTTGTGTCACTCTCTTCAATTCCAAGTAAGATCATTAGACCATTGCCAATTCTGCCGGTAATTATTTCATCTGCTTTTACATTGGCCTCATCTACTCTTTGTATAACAACTCTCATTTTTTACCCACTAATTGTAACTTTAAATCCTAAACTTACTAGCGGAGCTGCAATCTGCTCCATCTCCTCAACAGATACCTTTGAGAGATTTTTTGCAGGGGTTTCACGATCAATAGTATAGATCATAATTTCTCTTGGTTCAAGTTCTATTGCTATTTTCCTCCAGGCAGCGACCTCTTTTAATGTTGTGTTGTCAATAGTAACACCATCGTGAACTCCTTTCAGGAACATTGTTTGTAGAACAAATTTGCCCTTGTAAGGTTCAAGATTTCTCTTCATATCTGCTACGCTGTATGGATATTGTGGTCGGTCAATTTGCTCTACGGTGGAATCGAAAGCAGAGTCAAGTTTTATTATGGCGTTGTCTACACTTAAAAGAGCCTCCCGGATTTGAGGAATGTGGATTCTGCTTCCGTTTGTAAGAACGGATACCTTTGCAAGCGGAAAGTGTCTACGTCTCAGTATAAGTGTCTCTTTTATTATTGAAGCAAAATTTGGATGAATTGTTGGTTCTCCATTGCCGGAGAAAGTTATGGTGTCAATTCTCTCATTTTTACCTTTAATCTCTTTTAATTTTGTCTCAAGTGCAGAGCAAAACTCCTCAAGGGTTGGTAGTCTGTTGTCTCCTTTTCCATCGGCATTAAAACCACACTCACAATAAAGGCAGTCAAAACTGCACAATTTGCCATTCATTGGCAACAGATTGACCCCTAGCGAAGATCCAAGTCTTCTGCTGTGTATTGGGCCGAATACAATTTGATCAAATAATATTGTTGACATAGTCTGAATATATTTATGCCAATCTTCTGCTTATGCTCCCAGGCAGGAGTTTAAGATTTTGAAGATCTATGTTTTCAATAAGTACTATACCGGGTTTTTTCCCCGCCTCTATGGTCCCTAGCTCTCTCTCTTTGCCAAGGAAAGATGCTCCGTTAAGAGTTGCCCATTTCACAATCTCCGTCAGAGGTACTGTAGGAAAATATTGCTGAATAGATTGCATCTCTGCAACCATAGAGAGTAAAGTATTGCTAGATAGGCTATCTGTCCCGATTGTAATTTTTGCTCCTTTTCTTCTCAATAGCTCAAGAGGAGGCAGTGATCTGTGAATAAAAATATTAGAAAGCGGACATATTGCCCAGTATGGGTTCTGTAATGATTCAAGTGCAATATTTATACTCTGTTCATCTGTAAAGGTGTTATGAACCAGAAGAGTGTTTCCGGGAATTATTTCTTTTGAGTATCTTTTATTCAATCTGATTGAATCAATAAAATATTGAAGCGGGCCACTTTTATTAATTGCCGGAGTGCTTAATCCTCTGCTTTTATAATCTTCTGAGAGAGGCCCTTTGCCCTCTCTTATCAATTGATCCTCCTCCCAGCTCTCTTGATTGTGATAGGATATAAATCCGCAATCCAAACCTGCAGCAGTTGATTCTGATAAAAGATCTTTGCTCATTGTATAGCAAGCGTGAGGTGATGGGCAAGAGTCAATTCCAATATTATCTGCAGTTGCCTTGAGCTCCTTGAGTTGATTCATAATTTTAGGCATATCGTGAGGCTCTGATCCAAAAACCTCAAGAAAGGTTCTTGTGTAAAGAGGAGAGGATGCCTTAATTACAAAGCTTTCATCCGAGTTAGAGATATCTGCCATAGCTGAGACTCCCTCTTTATACATTTTATCCATCTGCTCTTCTATTGCTCTCTCTCTCTCTTCTTTTGGAGCACTCTCCCTTTGGACCCTTATCTGTTTGATGAAGCCAGCCATTCCTGACTCTTGAGTAAATACCCCTTTTAAATGAGATAACTCAATGTGACAATGGGAATTGACAAATCCTGGGATTATAATCCCATTATAAAATTCTGTACTTTCACTCTCTTTATCAAGCTCTCCTGTTTCAAGGATGGTGCCGTCGTCATCCAATGTTACGAACCCTCTCTTTATAGGGCTCGAGTTTCCGGGGAACAGGTATTGTGCGGCGATTTTTCTCATATTGGTAAAATGGTTTCTTATATTGCCTTAGACTTCTGCTCCACCAAAAGCCAGAAACAGGCGCATCGTATTTAACAGCGGAGGTGTCAGGTGCAACAATAAGCCAACTCTCTTCAAGCTCAGGAAAGATAATCCATCTTAGTGATCTGCTCCTTGAGTCCGGCTCCCCGCCATCTTTGTTCTCTTCTTTTATATCCCTCTCCAGACTTGTTTTCAGTGAGTCCAGCCTTCTCTCAACTATCAGTTGAACATTGATGATATCAAGTTCATTTTGAAGAGATTCCTGAGCTTTTAAATATACACTCTTCAATTTTGCCGGACGTTCAACATAGTATGCAATAGTTCTTAGAAAATCGTCTGTGTTGTAACCATAACTATTAAAAATTGGCTCATATAGCAAAGTTGAGTCTGCTACAGATACCATATCCATTGTAGAGTTGAGGTATTTATCAGACAAATAAATATCGGCAATAATTTTTGACATCTTGCCGCGCGGGATAAGTCCCTGATTGCAGGATGCAAATAACAGAAGGGATACTATGAATGCCGTAAGATGTTTCATTATAGGATTTCTGACAAAACGCAAAGTTAATTTTTATTCTTATTTTTGCCTAATAATCCTTTAACACAATCCTTACGGTCATTATGAAGAGAGTCCTTATAACAGGTTCGGGCGGAAGAGAGCACGCACTTGCATTTGCAGTTTCAAAAAGCCCATTGCTTGAAAAGTTGTTTTGTGCACCCGGTAACCCGGGAACAGCTTCAATTGCAGAGAATATTCCCATAAATGTAACCGATTTTGAGTCGATTGCCTCATTTATCAAAGAGCATAAGATTGATGTGGTTGTTGTTGGTCCGGAAAATCCACTAGTAGAAGGGTTAAGAGACTACCTTGAGAATAATGGAGTGCTGGATAATAGAATATTTGTAGGACCCGGCAGAGAGGGTGCAAGGCTTGAAGGGAGCAAGGAGTTTGCAAAGGAGTTTATGAGCAGATGGTCAATTCCTACTGCTAGGTTCAGAACATTTGAAAGGGGAGGAGTTGAAGAGGCTGTTGAATTTCTTAAAACACTTTCTCCACCTTACGTTTTAAAGGCCGATGGTCTTGCTGCTGGAAAAGGTGTTGTTATAC
>JAQVRQ010000077.1 GCA_028700975.1 Bacteroidales bacterium
GTCGCTCGGCAGATTATGGCTTGGCATACTGCTTATAATAGTAGTATCAGTAATACTTTTTATCACATTCAAATTTGGCTATATTGCCGGAGCTGCAATCACTCTTATTCCCTTTGGACTTATCTTTTTTGTTGTGTTTATAAACAATCCATTCTGGGGATTTATTGCTGTTTTTATTGCAAACTATTACATTCAAGGTTTAACAAGGTATATCCCATCATTACCTTCGGGTATATTGATGGATGGTTTACTGGGTATTACCATTGTATCAATAATTTTGCACCAATTTAAAACCCGGTACAGATATTCCTGGAGAAGCGCATATAATGTTCTAACTCTAATGGCCTTTATATGGTTGCTTTATTGTGTGTTTTTACTACTTGTACCAGATGCCTCTCCATTGGGGTGGGCAACTGCTGCAAGAGGGATAGGGATATATTTTATTGTTATTACAATATTAGTCTCTGTCCTAGTAAAGGACTTTAAAGATTTACATACTATACTCAATATATGGGCAGTTTTGTCCCTTACTGCTGTCTTAAAAGCTCTTATTCAGCAATATCTCGGCTTTGATAGTGCAGAGTCAAGATGGCTTTATGTTGAGGGAGCAAGCAGAACTCATATAATTTACTCAGGAATAAGATATTTCTCATTCTTTTCTGATGCTGCAAACTTCGGTTCAGGAATCGCCTTGTCTGGTGTCGTCTTTGGAATTGCAGCACTTGGAGAAAAAAGATTGGGGTATAAAATTTTTTATGCTGTAACCTGTTTGGCCAGTATGTACGGGATGATAATTTCGGGAACACGTGGCTCTTTAATGGTGCCTTTTGTTGGGTTTACACTTTATACAATATTATCTAAAAGGTTTAAAAGTACAATACTCGCGATATTTGCAATTTTATCTGTCTTTGTATTTCTAAAATATACGAATTATGGGCAGGGTAACTCCTATGTCAGGAGGATGAGATCAATCTTTAATGCTGCTGAGGATGCTTCACTTCAGGTAAGAATGGCAAATCAGGATAAACTTAGAGTTTATATGGCAGATAGACATTTTGGTGTTGGTATTGGAATGAGCAGGGGGAGAGCCGAGACTTACCAGCCAAATGCCTTTGTTTCTAAAATTCCTAGTGACTCTTGGTATGTCCTTATTTGGGTTGAAACGGGAATTGTAGGATTAATATTGCATCTCCTTATTCTTTTATCTGTCCCGGCATATGGGGCATATCTGATTTTATTCAAACTGAGAGACCCCACTTTGCGAGGAATTGTATCGGCTATGGTATGCGGTATATCCGGATTATATGTATCTTCATATACAATTGAAATTCTCGGTCAATTCCCTACCGGCTTTATTCTATATACTTGTATGACAGTTATATTTATTAGTCCAAAGTTTGATAGAGAGCTGCAGGAAAAGAATTTGAAACTAGAAGCGAATAATGGTTAGCCTATCTGTCATAACGATTAACTTCAATGGTGTTAATCACACCCTGGAAATGTTAAAAAGCTTGAGGCATAATATTACCGGCTATAGCTTTGAATGTATTGTTCTTGACAACGGGTCTGCAAATGACGAATCGGTATTATTAAAAAGAGAATTTCCTGAGTTTGACATTTTTCGTAGCGATATAAATCTTGGTTTTGCAGGGGGAAATAACTTATGTATTGCGAGAGCCAAAGGTAAGTATCTGCTGTTTATCAATAATGACACTATTTTTCAGGACAATTCAATTGTTGATCTTATATCTTTTATGGATCATCATTCAAATATTGGAGCCTGCTCTCCAAAGATTCTTTTTAATGACCCTCCTGATACTATTCAGTTTGCAGGGTTTACAGATATCTCTCGATTTACTCTTAGAAATAGTGCCAAGGGGTTTATGGAAAAGGATAATGGTCAATATGACATTCCTGAAAAAACCTTTTTTCTTCACGGTGCAGCAATGATTTTTAGAAGAGATGTTATTGATATTGTTGGACCTATGCCTGAAGAGTATTTTCTTTACTATGAGGAGATGGATTGGAGTGAGTCTGTCAAAAGAGCCGGGTTTGAACTTTGGTATATTCCTATTTCAAAGGTAATTCACAAAGAGAGTAGCTCTATTGGCGCAGAGAGTCCTCAAAAAAAATATTATATCACACGCAACAGGCTTCTATTTGCAAAGAGAAATCGAAAAAGAGGGGCCTTTATTATCTTTTTCATATACTTTCTTTTAATTGCCTGTACAAAAGATATTATAATTGCAATTCTTAAAGGCCGTATTAATATTGTCTTTTCAATAATATGCGGATGTGTAGATTTTATCAATAGTAAATATGGTAAAAGAGATGGTTGAAATCATTTTTAAATATTTTGAAATTGTTGTTTACACTTTGTTTGCAATAAATTCTGCATATCTTTTTTGTTTTGCATTGGCCTCTCTTTTCTACAAACCAAAAAAGTACAAGAGGAGTGAAGCTGTTTTAAAATTTCTGGTTTTGATCCCTGCCTATAAAGAGGATAATGTTATAGTAAATTCTGCATTATCTGCTTTGGATCAGGACTATCCTTCTGAAAAAATGGTGGTTGCTGTTGTTTCAGATAGAATGAAATCCGAGACAAATTTATCTCTTGAGAAATCTGGTGCAAATGTTATAATATTCGAACCGGAATCAAGTTCAAAGGCTAAGGCATTAAATTATGCCTTCTCAAGTTATGCAAATATGGATTTTGATGTTGTGGTAATTCTTGATGCAGATAATATTGTTGAAAATTCATTTATTGCAACTCTTAATGATGCATTTGTATCCGGATGTAATGCTATCCAGGCTCACAGAACAGCAAAAAACTTAGAAACAGAGGTGGCTGTTCTAGATGCAATAAGCGAAGAGATAAATAATTCAATTTTTAGAAGGGGTCACATTGCAATGGGTCTTTCATCTGCATTGATTGGCTCAGGAATGGCATTTAAATTCAACTGGTTTAAAGGAGCTGTTAATAAACTTTCAACAGCAGGAGAGGATAAGGAGTTGGAAATTCTCTTGCTAAAAGAGGGGATCTTTATTGATTATCTTGATAATCTGTTAGTATTTGATGAGAAGACGAAAAAGGAATCGGTCTATTATAATCAAAGACGGAGGTGGATTGCCGCACAGTTCTATTCGTTGTCTACTGCTCTTAAATGGCTTCCGGAGGCTGTTAGATCAATTAATATAAGCTATATAGACAAAGTTTTTCAATGGACTATGCCTCCAAGAGTTGTTCTTTTAGGTTTGGTTTTCCTGATTGCTGGATTTATATCAATATATGATATTAATATTGCTATAAGATGGGCTTTGTTATTGTTCGTAGTAGTATTATCTCTCGCAATATCCGTTCCGATGAAAATGGTACGTTCTCTTTCGTTAAAATCTTTGATTAAATTGCCAAAATTGTTTCTACTGACAATATTGAATTTTTTCAGAACTAAAGGGGCGGTGAAGAAATTTATTCACACACCAAAAAATTAATGTTATGAGAATTGCTATTGAGGCTCAGAGAATTTTTAGAAAGAATAAACACGGGATGGATTTTGTTGCCTTGGAGCTTATCAGGGCCTTGCAAAAGATTGATAATGACAACCAATACTTTATTTTTGTAGCTCCAGGTGAAGACGAAGTCTTACAGGAATCTCATAATCTTAAGATTATTAGGGTAAGTATGCCATCTTATCCTTTATGGGAGCAAATAGCACTTCCAATGGCAGTAAAAAAAGTAAAACCGGATATACTTCACTGTACAAGTAATACTGCTCCAATATTCTGCGATGTTCCCCTTGTTGTGACAATACACGATGTAATCTATCTAGAGAAAAGAAGTAGCTCAAACAGGTCTTTATATCAAAATTTGGGGTGGTATTACAGAAAGTATAACGTACCTTCTGTAGCTTCAAAATCAAAAAAAATACTTACTGTATCATCCTATGAGAGAGATAGAATAATATCTACTCTCAAATTGCCGGCTAATATGGTTGAGTATATTTACAACAGTTATTCAGAACATTTTTATTACAGACAAGATAGTAGGGTTGTTATAGAGAAGTATCTTCCGGATAGCAGGTATATCTTTTTTCTAGGGAATACAGACCCTAAGAAAAATACAGAGATGGTACTTCTTGCTTACTCAGATTATTTGGAAAAGTCTTTAGATCCGCTTCCTCTTTTAATTGCAGATCTAGGAGCTAAATATATTGATGAAATTCTGAGGAAAATGGATATTGTTCATATATCTAATATGTTAAGAACACCTGGTTATATCCCAAACAGAGACCTTCCTTATATATATTCCGGAGCATCATTGTTTTTATATCCATCATTAAGAGAGAGTTTTGGGATACCAATGCTTGAGGCAATGGCCTGTAGAGTTCCGGTTATTACATCAAATACCTCTGCTATGCCGGAAATTTCCGGAGATGCTGCACTGCTTGTTAATCCATTTGATTTCAATGATATTTCAAAAGCGATGGTGGATCTTCTTTCGGATGATACGACTAGAAGAGAGCATATTGAAAGAGGAATGCTTAGGATAAAGCATTTTTCTTGGCTAAAATCGGCAGAACAACTACTTAATATTTATAATGAGGTAATTTATTAAATATGACCGACCAAAAAGGTTCTTATAAACAAATTGTAAAGGCTACATCTGTATTTGGGGGGGCGAATCTTTTTAAAGTATTGGTATCATTACTTAAGGGGAAGGTTCTTGCACTATTTCTGGGTCCAGATGGAATGGGTATTAATAGTCTTTTTGTATCCTCTACAAACGTAATAACCAACATAACAGGTTTAGGTCTAAATTTTAGTGCTGTACGAAATATTTCTCAAGCTAAAGAGTCAGGAGATATAAATAAATTCTCTAAAACACTTGCAATTTTTAAGAAACTGGTGCTATTTACAGCTCTTTTTGGTCTAATTTCAACTCTTCTATTCTCTCCTCTCCTTAGTCACTTCACATTTGGATCCAATAAATATATTCTCTCTTTTGCCATTTTGGGATTAATGGTCTTTTTTACAGCTCTATCCTCTGGCTATGCTTCAATTATTCAGGGCGTTAGAAATATTAAAAATTATGGTAAGCAGATTGTTGTAAGCTCAGTTGTCTCCTTACTAGTAACAGCGCCACTCTTTTACTTTTTCAGGATGGATGCCATTGTGCCATCTTTGGTTATTGGTGCACTCATCACTTTTGGAGTTAGTAAGTATTACTCTAGAGGTATTGAGACAATTGATGTTAAGGTTACAAAAGGTGATATTGTCAAAGAGGGGCGTGATATGCTTAAGTTGGGAGTGGCAATGATGGTAGCAACCTCAATTGGAGCTCTTGTGCATTATCTGGTAAATACTTACATAAGTTACTCCGGGTCATTGTCAGATCAGGGACTTTATCAGGCTGCTATGAGTATTACTAATCAATCAATTGGGTTGGTTTTTTCTGCAATGGCCATAGATTTTTATCCTAAATTAGCGGCTGTCTGCAATGATAACAATAAGGTCTCTCAGATGGTAAATCAGCAAGGAGAGGTAATGATGCTTATTTCTGCTCCAATCCTTTCAATTTTGGTAGTATTTGCAGCGCTGGCTATAAGAGTTCTTTTAAGTGCCGAGTTTATGCCATCAGTAGATATGGTAAGAGTTTTTGCCCTAGGGATGTTTTTTAAATCTGCATCTTACTCTGTGGGGGCAATATCTTTTGCAAAGGGGGAGAAAAAAGTATTTTTTATATTGGAAGGATTGTATACGAATTTATCGATACTTATTTTTCTAGTTGCCGGATATGCATATGGTGGTCTTATGGGCCTTGCTTGGGCTTTTACAGCTATGCATTTTGTCTATCTATTGGTAATATTGGTTGTAACAAAAAAACTCTACACTTATAAGCCATCTTTAGTATTTATAAAGATATTTCTGGTGCAGATGCTAGTTATTTCTTCGGCTATGATTACTACAATTATTGATAATAAGAATCTTGCTGCAGCGTCTGGAATTATTGTAATAATTGTGAGTGTTATATACTCGTATAAGGAGCTTGATAAACTAATTGGAATAAGATCAATTGTTGAAAAGTTTATTAAGAGGTAATCCTTAATATTTTAGTTAGTTTTCTAAAGCCTCTGGATATAACATCGGCTGAATA
>JAQVRQ010000078.1:0-1941 GCA_028700975.1 Bacteroidales bacterium
TTATGGCACTCAACCGCAAATTCAGCCTAAAGTACATCCACCAGTCAGATGTAATTCCGTTGACAAAAGAGGCGCGAGAGTATACCTTGCCATAGTTTTTTGTATATATTTGAATATGAGAATAAAAGAAAAACCATTTATTATAATTGCTGTAACTCTGATAATTGGAGTTATAACCTTTAGCGGATGCAACGATGACAATCCGCTCGGCGGTACAAGTCCAAAGTACAACATGCTCTTTCCAATAGAAACATATGGGCTCTATATGACTCAATGGAACGGAAGCAACACATCGTTTGAGCTAGAGATTGTTTTCGACAGAACCACCTGCCTTTTTAACTATACTGAAACTTCCACGGGCAAAAAATACACCGATACTTACGAATACACATACTCCCATCCCGTCGCAACCCTTATCCCTATAGACCAATCCAAGAGCATTCTCAAAGCAACTACCATCAGTGGCAGAATACTTAAAGATGATGAGATGTCGTTTGTTGATCAGAAAAATAATCCAGCGTTGTTTAAGGTGATAAGGAAAAAGTAGGTATACTTATGGAACAAAAAGACTATATCCTAAGAGAAATCAGCAAAATAGGGCAGATAATTAATGCAATTCGTCAGTTACTTTTTGGTGGTTCAGACCTATTAGCAATTACCCTTGATAGTCAAATTGAAGAGGCTAAAGGAATGTTATTGAGTGAAATGAATTTTGATCTTGACAAATTTCTGGAGTTAGACAAAGAGGAATCTGAAAAATACTTGCATATTCATAAAGGATTCAATGTCGAAAACATTGAGGCTCTTGCCATTTGCCTCACTCAAATAGCTTCCGTAAGAAAATCAGGTGGCTCACAAAAATACCTTGAAAAAGCACTTCAACTATACGAACTTTGTGATGATCAAAGCAAAACATTTTCGGTTGAACGTGAGCAGGCTAAGTCCCGCATCAGAGTTAAAATTAAATTATGGAGTTAATAGTAGACAATCAAATCACATTAAGGCAGCTTACACGAGAAGATGCCTCAGACATCTTTAAAACTATTGATTCCCAAAGGGAGTATCTTGGGAAATGGTTGCCTTTTGTTGAGCATACAAAATCGGTTGATGATCCGCTGGCATTTATAGATTCAGTTATTGAAGCACCGGAGGAGAAATTTAATTACTCCTTTACTATTCAAATTGATGGCCGATTTGCAGGAATAATCGGCTTTAAGGATACTGACAGGGCTAACAGGAAAACAGAGATAGGTTATTGGCTTTCAGAGGAGTTTCAGGGCCGGGGAGTAATGACAAAATCGGTCAGGAGGCTTTGTGAATTTGCATTCAACGAGCTTAATATGAATAGAATTCAGATTAAATGCGCTGTAGGAAACTCAGCCAGCATTGCTATTCCTGTAAGGCTGGGCTTTAAGCTGGAAGGGACAGAGAGGGACGGGGAGCTGCTAACAGGTGACGCTTTCACTGATATTATGGTGTTTAGTTTACTGAAAGGTGAATACCTTTGAGAAAATTTTATTTATGAGGCCTAAACTAAACTTAAATACAGATCCTGAAGAGTTTATAAATTTTTACTGGTTAAAGGAGGAGTTAGATGAATTTTGTAATCTTTATAACCTCCCAAGATCTGGCTCTAAGGGTGATCTTACTAATCGCATTTATGAATTCCTTAAAACCGGGAGAATAATTAATAATCATAAGATAGCCAATCATCAGAAGATAGCCAATCCCATATCTTCCAAAATAGTTGAGTCAATTACTCTCGAATCAATAATTCCAGCCGGTTATAGAAACGATGAGAGGCATAGAGCCTTTTTTAAGGCCGAGATTGGAGAGTACTTCAAATTCAATGTCCCTTTTATGAACTGGATGAAGGCAAATGCCGGCAAAACATATAGCGAAGCAGTTTTAGAATGGAAAAGGATATATAAAGAGAAGAGG
>JAQVRQ010000078.1:2041-6123 GCA_028700975.1 Bacteroidales bacterium
AAAGGAAAGGGCGAAATAAGGAGAGTTAATATTAATGCCGCACCCCTCGATATAGAGGGGTTCAGAAAAGTAAAGGCAGCAGGGATAGGTACCTACCAGGTTTTCCAAGAGACATATCATCCTGAAGTATACCTGGACTACCACCTTGCCGGTAAAAAAAGGGATTATGTAAATAGATTGGTTTCATTGGACAGAGCACAGGAGGCTGGAATAGATGATGTGGGAATAGGTGCTTTGTTTGGATTATATGACTGGAGGTTTGAAGTAATGGGACTTATTCGACATACTAACCATTTAGAGGCTTGTTACAATGTTGGACCTCATACAATCTCATTCCCAAGAATTAAAGATGCTGCCAGTTTAAATATCCCGAGAAAATATCTGGTTAGTGATGAAGAGTTTAGCAGATTAGTGGCAATTATAAGACTTGCTGTACCATATACCGGAATGATTTTGACAGCTCGTGAATCACCAGCAATTAGAAAAGAGGTAATGCACTATGGCGTTTCACAAATAGATGGTGGAACAAAATTGGAACTTGGTGCTTATTCTCAAAGTATTAACGAAAAACAGAATCTTAACAGAGAGCAGTTTTTTATAGGAGATTCACGCTCACTAGATGAAATTATTGAGGAGCTGCTGGATGAAGGATTTCTTCCCTCCTTCTGTACAGCTTGCTACCGATTAGGCCGTACAGGCGAGCACTTTATGGAGATATCTGTGCCGGGGTTCATCCATAATTATTGCACTCCTAATGCTATGCTTACCCTTACTGAGTTTTTGACCGATTACGCCTCAGATAGAGTTAAAGAGAAAGGTTGGAAAGTGATTGAAAAGACAAAGGCTAATATGGAGAATCAGGAGCTCGCCTCAAAGGTGTCAAACAGAATTGAGAGAATTGTAAAAGGAGAGAGAGACCTATATTTTTAGATTTGATTATCGATAATTTTACATAAATGGTTTTAAAAATTGCTCTTTTGCTCTCAGTTATAATTCAGCTGGGTACTGCAATTATTGCAGTGAGTATGATTAAAAGAACAAAATTTAATGCTTCCTGGATTCTTATATCTGTTGGTTTTGTTCTTATGTCTTTCAGCCGCTTTGCTGAGTTAGCTTCGTTAATATGGGATAAAGATTATCTTGTTTTTACTGAGGTGAATGTTTGGATAGGTGTCCTAGTTTCTGTCCTTATGTTTTTCAGTCTGTTTTTCATTAGAAGAATATTCAATTTGCAGGATATTGTTGATAAAGTAAGAACTGAATCTGAAAACAGAACCCTCTCAGCAGTAATCAAAGGAGAGGAAAAGGTGCGTGAATCAATAGCCATTGATTTGCACGACGGAATTGCTCCTTTACTCTCTTCGGTGAAAATGATATTGAGTTCTACTGATTTGGATAGAATGGATAATGAAAATCGCAAGGCAATTGAAAGAGGTGATTATGTTATTAATGAAGCTATCACTGCATTAAAGGAGATATCAAATCAACTTAGTCCGCATATTTTATCAAACTATGGACTAAAAAGAGCTGTATCAACTTTTTTAAATCAGTTCGCTGAATATTCGAATTTGAAAATCATCTTTGATATTCGTAATGGAGAAAAAAGATATTATCCAGATTTAGAAATAAGTATTTACAGAATTATTACAGAACTATTCAATAATACTCTTAAACACTCTAATGCAGGCTCCGTAACTATTTGTATTTTTGAGGAGAAGAGCTCAATTATTCTGGAATATAATGATGATGGCTGTGGAATAGATTTGGCTGATTTATCACAATATATGAGCGCAGGAATGGGTTTGGAAAACATTCGCTCACGGGTTAAATCACTTGGAGGAGAGTGTAAAATTAATTCAAAAATAGATAACGGATTTAATGTAAGAATAACTCTTCCATTAAATTCTGCTGTTTCAAATGCAAACTGATTTATTACTGATAATGAAGAATATCAATGTATACCTTGTAGATGATCATTCTCTTTTCAGAGAGGGGCTGAGTTTTTTGCTGAGCAAACTTAATTTTATTGATAACATATATGAAGCCTCTTCCGGGGAGGATTTCATAGAGGGTTTAAAGCAATTTCAAGGCTCAGCAAGTCTTGTGAAAATTGATGTTGTACTAATTGATATACGTATGCAGGGAATTAGCGGAATCGAGGCAACAAAAATAGCTCTTTCAATGGACCAAAATATTAAAATTATTGCACTTTCAATGTATAGTGAAGAGAGCTATTATATAAGTATGATTGATGCTGGGGCTGTAGGTTTTCTTTTGAAAAACTCAAATTTCAATCAGGTTAAAAAAGCAATTATTGATGTTTGTGATGGTAAGAACTATTTTGCAGAAGAGGTATTGCAATCTATTGTAAAAAGCATCTCCAGAAGAGAAGATATTAATGTTCACAACTATGACATTTCTGAAAGAGAGTCTCAAATACTTAGTTATATATGTAGTGGTTTGTCGAATTCATCTATTGCAGATGAACTCTCAATAAGTAAAAGAACTGTGGATAAACACAGAGAAAACCTGCTTATGAAAAGTAACACAAAGAATACTGCTCAGCTTGTAGTGTTTGCAATTAAAAATGGATATTATAAAGTCTAAAACTTTATTAAATTTTGCTGTGCTCCCAAATTTTTAAGTCTATACAGTCAATCCTTGCCTTATTTCCTTCCATTGACACAATTACACCAGAGTGAACTTTTCCCATCATACAGTGTGCGGGTAGAAACTTAACAGTCTTACCAACCGCAGGATAATCTTCATTTTCTCTCGTCTCAACAACTCCCTGAAAGGAGAGAACCATACAAATTCCCAAATCAACAGGATAACTTTTGTTTTCATTTAGCAGAGCCGGTGGTCCAGTAACCCAAACATCAATCAGACCACTATTTATCTCTTTTATGGTTGCAAAATGTGTAATTGGACAACCAAGTGGTCTGTATTTTACAATCATACCCACTACAGGAGTTGTATGTGAAAAAACAGCAAGTGTCTCTCTGCAAGATGGCTCCCCCTTTAGAGGGTGCAAAAGGAAATCGGCATTTGCACTATCAATAAGACCGGTAAAATTGGATTTTTCAGCCAGAAGAGGCTTATAAGACTTTTGCTTAATATTGGGTTCTCCCTTTTTTAGCTCAGAGATAAGAAACTCCTTTTGACTTTTAAATCTTTCCTGATTTAGTACTCTACATAAAGATATTTCTGCCTCTTCCTTAGAGACTGCTAATGCAAATGAGCTGCAGGTTTTATATCCACATGCTCCACAGTTGAATTGTGGTAAATATTTGGCTATATCTGTTTTATCCATTCTCAAAATTATCCGTTACTATTCTCCTATATATTTCTGAACACCATTAAAATACCTTATCACCCCTCTGTGAAAATCTTTATTAATTCGTGTCTCACCAACGCACAATGTACAAATTGAAAAAGGTGCGTTATGCCTTAGTTCATCATCAACCTCATTGAACTCTAAACCCTCTGTCAATAAAGAGGCCAGTTCAGCAGAACCTTTACCTGTTAGACCGTTTGTCTCAATTATTCTACATTGTGAATTCATCTCCATAACTCTTTCACGGAAGATCTCCCTTTCTGCTTGTGAGACAATATCTCCCTTAGTTACGACCACAACATCTGCTGTACTCAAAAATGGGCCCACTTTTAGTGGAGTGTTTGGACCTGTTGTAGCATCAATAACACAAACTCCTAAACTGCTTTTGGTATAAGGTGCACATCTATGACACAATCCTGCTGTCTCTACAATCAATATATCTGCCTCCTCTTTTTTTGCAAACTCTGCCATCTCACCAATATTGTAGATTGTAAAGTGATCCGGACACATATCCTTAGAAAGGCCTAAAAGTGATATAACTCCCAAATTCTGAAATCGAAGGTGATCTTCTGTATAGAGACAGTCAATTTTGGCTACTACAATCTTCTTATTCTGAGCTTTAAGTTTTTTTACTGTATTAATCAATACTGAGGTTTTGCCCGCCCCTGGTGTCCCTGCTACAATTATTAATTTCATTATTTATAATATATTAAACAATTTGGGATGGCTCAAATATCAGGCTTGT
>JAQVRQ010000079.1 GCA_028700975.1 Bacteroidales bacterium
TCAACAATGCGGACAAAAACATATATGTAAATGCACTTAAGCTGAATGGTAAAAACTACACGAAGAGCTATATAACTCATAAAAATATTGAGAATGGCGGCGAACTGATTTTTGAAACATCTGACACTCCATCATTTAATTTTGGAGTTGAAAAGGGTGACAGGCCGGTATCAAGGATGGCGGCAGAGGAGATTCCGCTTGTTCCCTGGTTTGAGGCATCTGAGTATATCTTCAAAGACTCAAGTATTGTGAAGCTGGTGGGCAGAGGCGATGGTGAGAGACTCTTCTGGAGGGTGGTTAAGAGAGATGACCAAGGAGAGGCTGCAACTGATTTCTATTCTGATAAATATTCTGAGTACTCAACTCCTGTAATCTTAAAAGAGAGTGCAGTGCTTGAGGCGTACTCAGTTAATAGTGCAGGCAAACAAAGCCCTTCCATAACCTGCTCATTAAGAAAGGTAAATAGCGAATGGAAAATTACACTTCTCTCAAAATACAATCGTCAGTACAATGCCGGCGGCGACGAAGGGCTCATTGACGGAGTACGCGGTACAGAAAACTTCAGGCTTGGTGGATGGCAGGGTTATCAGAATACAGATTTCACTGCAATTGTAGATCTGGGGAGCGTGAAAAGAATTTCCAAAGTTGGTGCAGGCTTCCTGCAGGATGCACGCTCCTGGATATGGATGCCAAGGTATGTTGATTTCTTTATCTCAGATGACGGAGTCAACTTCAAACTCCTTGGCCGGGTTGAAAACAAAGTAGGCGAGCAGGACTGGAGACTGCAGATACAAGATTTGGTTCTTGACTTAAGCAAAGCCGGAGAGATGGGCACTCCCGGCAATAATCACTCTGCACGCTATATTAAGATCTTCGCCAAGAATTATGGCACCATCCCGGATGAAGGTTGGCACGAAGGAGCCGGTGGCGAAGGCTTTATCTTTATTGATGAGGTGCTGGTGGTGACAGAGAAACCTCATCATGCTTTATAAAGTTCTCAAATTTATACTCCTCTCCTGAACGCTCCATTATAAATTTATAAATTGCAAGTCTTGACGGAGCATTGAAAACTGTTGAGTATGAGTTCATCATACTGTTCTCTGACGGTCTGAATACATCATTTGTATAATCTACAAAAGCTCCTTCAAATATTCCGACTGAAGATTTGTACCTTTCGTCTGAAAGGAACCAGCTCCATCTGATTTTTTGCGGGTCGTTTGTAAAGTCAATATTTGAATACCATCCCCAGTTTTGGTAAAGAGATTTAAGTTCTTGCTGCTTCCATTCAGGCATATACCAGGGAGAACCAGGGGCATAATATTCATCCGCCAGCTTGCCAAGGCCGTGACCGACAGCTTCGTGTACTACGATATGCTTAAAATCATCTCCCTTCTCTACAGGGTGTGAACAGTGTGCTATTGTTCCTGTAAGGCCAGGGAACATATTTGCAGTACCGGCCCATACTGTGGAGTTGATTACATTAATTATTATTGCTTTATTGGCATCTAAATGTGTACCTCCTCTTACTATCTTCTCTGCATATACCCAGCATTTATTGGCATCCCCACTTATCTTTCTTTGGTTCTCGCTTATCTCTGACCCAAATTTTGTACCCAGAGCTGTATGAGCCCCTGCAATGAGTTCTTGATGTTTTGACACAGCCTTAACAATATAAACATTGAACCTGTTACGGAAACTCTTTGTCGGCTCAACTGAGAAGAAATGTTCAATAGCCTCCTTGGTCCAGCTCTCATACTTTCCGTTTACTGCCATATCCTTGTCGGTAAAGCCATCTCCCATTACCACCAAATCTATCCCTCTTCCGACTGTAGCCTGCTGGATTGTTATAACCTTACCATCCTCGGAGAAATCGGTTGACTCATAAAATGGTGTGGAGATGCTTCCCAGCAAACCAGCAAGAAAAGGAATAAGCTCACTCTGTGTGTCCCAGCCAAACCTGCTGTCGCCACCCATCCCTTTAAGGTAAGAGAAGATGATATTCCCGTCTTTATCCAGAACTTCGGCCTGTACGCTCTTACATCCGCTGTTTTTAATTGCGTTGAATACCTCCTCACTGGGATCTCCCGGATTAAAGCTGCTATGGTCAAAACTCAGAAAATTAATAAAACTCTTTAGAGCTGAACTGCTCACAATGTTTTTGGTTGTACTCTCCATCAGCGACCCATTATCAAAAGCAATCACCTGCAAACCAGAATCTTTATACTCTTCAAGCGCTTTAGCTAGCTGGTACATCAGATAGTTCTCTTTGTCCCACTGGAGGAGAACAGTATATTTATTTTGTTTATAAATATCTGTAAGAATTTGATTTCTATGGTTTACATCCCTGAATGTAAAACTGTATCCGGCTAGTGGAACAGAATTCAGGTTAAGGCCATAACCATCCTGCTGTGGAACTACCCTCCTCCATATCTTTGCCCACTTTGGGTGATTAACCAAAGATTGCGGAATAGAACCCGATAATCTGTTGCCACAAATTCCTGTATTTACATAGTGGTATGAATTCCAGTCTAATTTATCAGCTATTTGGGTGAACTCCTCCGGGATTACTCCTGTTAGATTATTGTTATTAAAAGAGAGTCTGGCTATTTTTGTGGCATTGCCTATTGTAGCAGGTATTGAGCCTGAAAGCTGATTGTTTTCTAGACCTAGATTCTCAAGTTTTGGAAGGTTGAAAATTGCGGCAGGAATTGAGCCGGTTAACTGGTTTTTATTTAATATTATTGAGTAGATTTTTGTCAAGCTGGATATACTTTGAGGAATTGAGCCGGAGAGTGTGTTGTCCTCAAGGTGTAGATACTCCAGATTTGAAAGTTTTCCAATACTTAAAGGAATCTCTCCGCTAAATGAATTTGATGTTAAATCAAGATTCTTCAGATTTGACAGCGTGCATATTTCAGACGGAATAGGTCCTGAAAGTCTGTTTCCGGAAAGGTCTAAAAGAGTAATTGATTTAAGATTGCCTATCTCTTTGGGTAATTCACCAAACATTGTGCCGCTTCCACCCATCCTGAGCTCTCTGAGTTTTGCAAAGGTACATATCTCCTTAGGGAACTCTCCTATAAGCCAATTTGTTCTAAGATCAAGCCCTATTACTCTTCCCTCATTGTCTGCAGTGACTCCCTCCCAGTCACCTACAGGCCTGTTTGTAAGCCAGTTTTGCTTAGAGGTCCATCTCTCCCCGCTCAGTTTATTGTAAATATTAACAAGGGCAGCTCTCTCCCTCTCAATCGCCAGGCCTGTCTGGAGTATTTTTATTGTATCGGCAAGATTTGAACTTTTTGCTTTAACTATTATTGATGTTTTCCGGTTCTCCTCCTGATTACTCCCGGAAATTATAAACTCTTTTGTGTATGTTGTTAATGCCTTAGTTGAGTTTTCGCGGACCCAGTCAACAGAGGGCATAATTACTTCATATTCAATATTTGTTTTAAACTCAACTACAATTTTTGCCTCTTTTGCATCTAGCGTATAATTCCGCTGTGTAAGGATTATTGCACCAGCTTCATTCTGATAGACCACGATCCTTACAGAAGCCTTTCCGCAAGTGAGAGTAATATACCCTTTACGATCATTGTGCTCCGTATTTGTGTTTACCTTTAGGATAATTTCTGCATCTCCGGCATCTCCCCTACTGTTAGACAAGTTCTCAATCCATGAAGCTGAGAGTGACATCCCCCAGGTAGATGATGAATTGAATTTAACAGAAAACTCTCCTCCGGCTGCACTTGTAGCAAGTGAATCCGGTGTGCCTCCCCTTAATGTGATTGAATCCGGCAGAGGAATCTCTTTATTACATCCCAGGCAAAAGAACAAGATGAAAAGGGAGGCCACTGCAACTAACCTCATATAACCTTTCATAATTTTGAATATTTGCTTACAAATGTAAGTATAAATTATACTATTTGTTACTCGTAGTGTAAAATACTGTACTATCTCTGCTGCATACCCCTGGGTTAATTAGAATTTTTTACGAAATACCCGTTTTGCATACATATAGTAGCCTGTAAGAGGGAGAACACCTCCCATAAGTGCGGCGAGAAGATAAATTCCCTTAACAACAGCTCCGCCCCAGGAGCCTGTATGGAGAGAGTAGAGCCAGCCTCTGAGTTTTGAGGCTTTGGGTTGGTCTTGGTAAAGCTCGGCATCGGTTATATGTCCACTCTTTTTATCAAACTTATATCTGTCTGATGCACGGCTGTTGCCGAATGGTTTGTTGGGAACTACCTGTATGGAGCCGTCTGTGATGGTGATGGTTTTCCAAGCGGATGCAACCTTAAGAACTTCAATAAGAGCGGTCTCCCAAACAGTAAAATCGGTAGCCCGGGGTGCCGGCTGATGTTCAGGGGAGGTGGCAGCCGGTGAGGTTTTCTGTTCAGGAGCAGGAGTGGCAGTTGCCGGAGCGGCAGCTGCAGGCGGCTCGGCACCGAAGAGTTTGTAGGTGGCATCGCGGTACCAGTCAAATGACCAGGTTAGTCCTGTAAGGCTCATTAGGAGCAGAAGGAGCATTGAGTAGAAACCACCTGCGACGTGTAGGTCGTGCCAGAGGCGTCGTGGTCCGTGGCTTAAGCTGATTCGGAGTCGGTTTTTGAGCCCTCTTCTGCTTTTTGGGATCCAGGCGATCAGTCCGGTGATAAGTATCACAACCATTGCAAAGGTGGTGACGCCGGTGATTCTTTTGCCTAATGTTCTGTTCTCTCCTCTGAATGACAGCCATCTGTGGAGCTCTCTGACGGTTGAGAAAAACTTGCCGTCTCCGGGATTTTGAATTGCGGTAACCTTTGCGGTGTAGGGATCAACATATACTGTTATCCTCCTGCGCCCCGGTGTTGAGACTGCGTAGGTGGCCTCTTTGTCAAAAGGTATCTGCACCGATGCTATCCTCAATGTATCTGGCAGGAGGGCGGCCGCAGCAGCGGCCGCCTCGGCCGGAGTTATCCTCTCTCCACTTGCCGGGGCTACTTTATACCTCTCTTTATAAACCAACTCATTAATCTCTTTTTCAAATACCATTATAGATCCGGTAAAGCATATTAGTGCTATTATAAGACCAAACGGAAGTGCAATCCAGAGGTGCAGTTTGAGAAGTATTTTTTTCATATTAGATTTTGACTGTTTATAATTGATTTAATCTTTGTCCCACCAAACCCTGGCGGTAGTAATGTCCGTTACCCCTCTCTTTGTAACCTCGGCAATGTTTGTCTGAACTTCGGTCTCCGGATAGAGGAGTCTGCGGGGTCTTTCGTCAGGTGAGGAGCCGGGGGTGTTTGGAATTTCAGGCAGGCCTACCCTTCTGTAATCGCTCCAGGCCTCAAAGCCTGATATTGAATTTAGTGCCAGCCACTTCTGAAGGATAATCCTCTCAAGGGTATTGTTATAGACTACATCAGGACGGGATAGATATGTATCTCTCTCTGATGAAGACACTTCCATTTGCTGCATTGAGGCCGATATTCCGTTTCTGTAATACTCTGCCGCATCGCCAGAGATCCAGCCTCTGTGAGCTGCCTCTGCTAAAAGGAACCAGCTCTCTGCTGCACTGAGAAGTATTATTGGCTGTGTCTGGCTTTTAAGGATTGCCGCAGCCTTGCCTCCGTTCTCTGATGGACCCAGAAGCGGGGAGGTGTTGTCTTTATTGTACTCTACGTCGCTACCCTCGTATCCAAATATCACCCCTTTATACTCGCCGCTTTTTGTCTTTGCATAGAGTCTTGACAATCTTGGGTCAGAAAGCAACTTATAACTGTCTATTGCAAACTGTGTAGGCCTTATGTGAATGTATCCGTTTGTAGTTTTGTTTGAACTGTTGCGGTAGTATGTGCTCCAAAATGGATTGAGGTTTGTTGCGTTAAAGCCCGGCTGAACCTGTGCTGTTTCTGTGAGAAATACAGAAGCTGTAGTACTGACTGATGGAGCAGTTAGGATTTTTGATATCTCGCTCTGAATGTAACTGCTGCTGTTTACCTCACTCCCTCTCATAAGTGCTCTGAGTTTAATTGTGTTTGCAAATTTTATCCATTTAGAGAGGTCGCCGTTAAAGAGAATATCATCCTTGCCCGGACGCTTTTCTGAGGGGAGGGGGCTCCTGCCAAGGAGCTC
>JAQVRQ010000080.1 GCA_028700975.1 Bacteroidales bacterium
TTGGCGGACTTTTCACAAATCAGGTAGCAACTTGCTCCTCTGAAGAGGCATACGAGTGGTTAAAAGAGAATCAAGTACGTATTTTCACTGCTGAGTTACAAGCCTCCGAGTGGTATCATCTAACAAATATGTCGGGTCCAATGGCAATTGTTATGGGAACTGAGGCCGATGGTCTAAAGGATTTCTGGAGAGAGAGGGCCGATAAGAGAATTAAAATCCCTATGAGGGGTGAGCTTGACTCTCTAAACGTCTCTGTTTCAACTGCAATTATTTGCTTTGAAGCCTTAAGACAAAGAGATTTTAATTAAAAATTGGAATAAGAGAGATGAAATTTGGTCTGTTAGGTGAATCTATTTCACACAGCAAAAGCCCGCTGATTTTTAGAGCTGGCTACCCGGATAGGAATGATACTTATGACCTCCTTGACTTTAAATCAATAGAAGCTGGTATTGATTATGCCAAATCAAACGGTTATAGCGGTGTTAATATTACATCTCCATTCAAAGAGATAGCAGTGAATATAGCTGATTATTCAGAGGAGTTATCTGAAAGGTCTCGTGCATCAAACTTACTTTTATTTAGAGATGATAAAATTTACGCTTACAACACAGATTACTTTGGGGTAAGAGAGTCATTAATTGACTATGCAAAGGAGGGAATGAGAGCAGTTGTTCTCGGCTGCGGAGGTGCCGGCAGAGTTGCTGCAATTGCACTCAAAGATATGGGATTAAGTGTAATAATATCAAATAGAGAGAAGGTTACTGGAGAATCCTTTGCAAAATATGCTGAGGTTGAATATTGCAAGATTAGTGAAATTAATAATGAGGCAAAAAGAGCTCATATTATTGTAGATACAATTCCGGTAAAACACTCGTTTCTTTCAGAGTTTAATTTTTATGGAAAAATAGTCCTGGAAGCCAGATATAAAAACCCTACTCTCGCTAAATCTGTTAAAAATGATAAGGGTAAATATCTTAGCGGTATTGACTGGCTCGTTAACCAAGCGATACCTTCATTTAAACTATTTACAGGTATTAATCCTAATATTGAGGCCATTGAAAACTTAGCTTCCAAATGGTAAATTTTGCTATCTTTGTGACTGAGTAAAAACATCTAAAATTATGTCATTAAACAAAGTTTTACTTATCGGTAATGTCGGTAAGGACCCTGAAGTGCGCCATCTTGAAGGGGGCTCTGTTGTTGCGCGTTTTTCACTTGCAACATCAGAGAGATACAAAGACAAAAGCGGTGAGTTTCAAGAGCAGACAGAATGGCATAACATAGTATGCTGGAGGTCTCTTGCGGAAAGAACTGAAAAATTTGTAAAAAAAGGATCCCAACTATTTATTGAGGGGAGGATTCGCTCAAGAAGCTGGGAGGATAAAAGTGGCCAACCAAGATATACAGTAGAGATTGTTGCTGATACTTTGCAAATCCTAGGAAAGAGACAAGAGGAGGCAAATACGCAACAAATCCAGCCAAATATACAGGAAATAATTCCCCCGGATGATGGGGATTTACCATTTTAATAATTTATAGACTTTATGAAAGTTGATGTTGTTCTAGGCCTTCAGTGGGGCGACGAGGGGAAAGGAAAAATTGTAGACGTTCTGGCAAAAGGGTATCCGGTTGTAGCCAGATTCCAGGGCGGTCCAAATGCAGGGCACTCTTTGCATTTTGAGGATAAGCAGTTTGTCCTTCACACTATTCCTTCAGGAGTATTCCGTAAAGGAACTCTTAATATTATTGGAAACGGAGTAGTTATTGATCCTATCATTTTCAAAGAGGAGTGTATTCAGATAGAGAGCAGCGGAGTGCCTGTAAAGGAGAGAATTGCCATATCTAAAAAAGCTCACCTAATACTACCATCTCACAGAGTAATTGACGCCGCATCTGAGGCTTCAAAAGGGGCCTCAAAAATTGGATCAACCCTAAAAGGTATTGGTCCTACATATATGGATAAAACAGGAAGAAACGGATTAAGAGTGGGTGACATTCTTGCCGATAACTTCCTTGAGCGATTCAATACTCTTAAGACAAAACACATCTCTTTTCTTAAGCAATTTGACTACACCTACGACATTAATGAAAGAGAGGCTGAGTGGCTCGAAGCTATAGAGTATCTCAAAGGTTTTAATCTTGTCGACGGAGAGTATTTAATTAACGGACTTTTGACTGAAAGTAAAAGAATACTTGCAGAGGGTGCTCAGGGCTCCCTTCTGGATGTTGACTTTGGCTCATACCCATTTGTAACCTCTTCCACAACAACCTGCGCCGGAGCCTGCACAGGGCTTGGAATATCTCCATCTAAAATTGGATTAGTATCAGGTATTTTCAAAGCTTACTGTACCAGAGTTGGTAGCGGCCCCTTCCCTACCGAGTTAAATGATGCGACAGGAGAAGAGCTTCGTAAGCTCGGCTTTGAATTTGGAGCAACTACAGGTCGTCCCCGCAGAACCGGTTGGCTTGACCTTATTGCTCTTAAATACGCCATAATGATAAACGGAGTTGAGCAGCTAATTATGATGAAATCAGATGTAATGGATACATTTGAGACAGTTAAGGTGGCCGTAGGATACAAAGTTGATGGCAAGGAGACCAGCGAAATTCCTTTTGACACATTTGCAGAGATTGAACCTATTTATAAAGAGTTCAAGGGATGGATGAGAGACCTTACAAAGATTACTGAGGAGAGCGAGCTCCCATTTGAATTTATGAACTACGTAAGATTCATTGAGAAAGAGACAGGAGTACCTGTAAAGATAATCTCAGTTGGGCCGGACAGAGACCAGACAATCTTCCGTCAGTGAAATAATTACTAAAAAAAAAATGCGTGAACATAAAATGTTCACGCATTTTTTTTGATTGTATAGTTCTATTTTTTCCTTTTGTTAGGAAGATCAAGCTCAAGCTGAGGATTATTATCGGAAGATTTCCCAAGAATAAACGAGACAGCAATTGCTATAAACGATAGGAAAATAAAGAAGTACTCGGCATTAACAGCTGATCGGATACCAGCATCAGCTGGATTTGTAACAGATTCAGTAGTTCTTGCGATTATGATACCTACAACAATAGGGACTAGAAGCATACCCATATTCTGTATCCAGTATATAAGCGAATATGCTGTACCCAAGTTTTTCTCAGGTATAATTTTTGGAACAGAGGGCCACATTGCAGCAGGGACAAGTGCGTATGCAACTCCCATTATAGCAATACCGGAATAACCAAAGAAAGCATTTCCCGGAGCAAAGGCAATAATCAAGTGAGAGATAAGCACCAAGAAAGATCCAAGAATCATAAAACGGGTAGCCTTACCTTTTGAATCTACAAGAGAACCAAAGATTGGAGTGAAGATCATTGTAGAGAAAGGTATAAGCGAAACCATTAGTGATGCCACTTCGCTATCTATTCCAAATCTTGGAATAATAATAGTAGTGGCAAATCTCCTAAATGATATAATACAAGCGTAAAAGAATACGCAAAGAAGAGAGATTAAAATAAAATGCTTGTTTCCAAGAATTTTAAAAATATCTGAGAACTTGAATTTCTCCTCTTTTACAGCCTGTGTATTATTTCTTTTAGCCTCGTCTGCTGTCTGTTTGTCCAACTTACTGTCCATTAAGAGAAACATACCCCATAAAACCAATGCTATTACCATCAAAATCATAGCGACAGCGGCGGGCTTACTGGTTTCTGAAAAGGGAATATAATCCTGTTCAATATTGACAATACGAGGAATCACTATTAGGGCAGTAGCTGTACCGAGTCTGGCTAATGCAAGCTGAAGGCCCATCGCAAGTGCCATCTCTTTGCCTTTAAACCATTTTGCGATTGACCGTGTAACTGCTACTCCTGCTATTTCACTACCTAAACCGAATATTGCACAACCTGCATATGCCAGAGCAAGCGAGGGCTTTGTGAAAAATTTGCCCATCCAAACTGCAAGTGCACTATTGGAAAACGGCTCAGATATAGCATATACTACTATTATTGAGCCAATTACCATTAGGCCTACAAAGAGAGAGCCTGTTAATCTTACTCCCCATTTATCAAGGAGCATTCCACAAATCACCAAACCTCCCCAAACACATAACAATGAGTAGGCTCCTCCGTAAAAACCATAATCTGTAATATTCCATCCAAGATCGAGCATCTCTGGATTTTGAAAAATGTGTGAAATGGTTGTAAAGAGATCGTCAAAGAAATAGGAGGCAAACATTGGGATTGACAATGATAGCAGGACTATCCATCTGGCGCTCTTGGAGTCTTTCAGTAGTCTTAACGCTGAATTCATTAGTTAGTTTTTTAGGGGTTATTTATTATGATTTATTATTTTTCTATGTTAGGAAGTTCTAGTCCGTAACCTTTTTTCTTATCTTCTGCTTTAAGCCAAATCGCTAGTAAAAAGGCTAGTATACCTAGTGAAGCGAAAATAAGCATAGGAACAGTATAGTCATATTCAAGAGGATTCATAACCCCTTGGTTTGTTTTTGCAAGAGCCCAGCCAATAAGCATAGGAAAGACCATCAATCCAATATTCTGAATCCAGAAAACAACAGAGTACGCACTTCCAAGATATCTGTTCTCAACTAATTTTGGCACAGATGGCCAAAGGGCTGCCGGAACTAATGAAAAACTAACTCCTAGCAACACAATTGCTGAATAAGCAAGCGGTTTGGTGAACATAGCATCAGGAGTAATAGCAAAAACAAGGTGGCAAGCTGTCATCAGTATGGCACCCAGCATTAGCATTGTTGCACCTTTACCCTTTGTATCAAGAAAACCTCCTAATAATGGTGTGAGAACCATCGCTCCCAATGGGAAATAGGAAAATATATCACTCGCATCTGTATTTGAAATGCCTAACCTGCACTCAAGCATATTAGCGGCAAATTTTTGGAATGGGAATATTGCAGAGTAATATAGAACACAAAGACCTGAAACAATAAGAAAAGTCTTGCTGGTAAATAGTATCCCAAGATCACTCACTTTAAAAGGCTCCTCAGGCTCATCTCCTCTCTCTCCAAGTTGTTTTTCAAGCCTCTTATCAAAAAAGAAGTAAGCTGTAAAACATATTAGACCTATAAGTAGAAGAATTACTACAAAAAGAACCGGAGCACTCAAATCTGAATATCTCTCAGCAATCCTTGGAGAAATTCTGAAGACTGCAAAAACGCCCAGTCTTGCAATTGCCATTTCGATACCCATAGCAAGAGCCATCTCTTTGCCTCTAAACCATTTCACAATCCCTTTTGAGACTGTAATACCGGCCATCTCAACACCACAGCCAAATATCATAAATCCAAGAGAGGCAAGTTTAGCAGAGGCGGGAAATGAACTCCACCAACTACCCAGCCAAATTTCAATATCTGTTCCGGCAAATGCAGGACTTACTGCATAATATTTCAAAGATGCCCCCGCTACCATAAGTGCACCGGAAAGGAGAGCAGTAGAGCGAACACCAATTTTGTCAAGAATTACACCGGCAAAAATTAGAAATAGTGCAAATACATTAAGAAAATACTCAGAGCTTGCAAAGGTGCCATAATTTTCTGGAGACCAACCTCTTTCACTCTCCAGTAAACTCTGAAGCGGAGATAGTACATCCACAAACATATAGGCAAAAAACATCATCAGGGCAAGAAGCACCAGGACTGTCCACCTGACATAAAACTTGTCCTTCAACAGAAGCGATTTTGATTCCACAGTTAATTATTTTTGATTAGTTAAGATTTTTAAGGATTAGCTAAACTATTACTTTTTATCCTATTTGCAAAATAAAGTTTGTCTGCTTCATATAAGAAATATGTTGTAACTTGCCACGTTTTTCAGGACCACTCTCCCAACAAACAGGGAGGTTGGTTGTTAATATGATATATGGAGCATAATGATATGAAGTATCTTAACAAGATAGATTCTCCTGCAGATCTTAAAAGACTCTCTACTGAACAGCTACCGGAACTATGCGCTGAACTTAGAGAGTTTATTATCTCATCTTGTGCAGAGAATCCCGGACATATCGGGGCAAGTTTGGG
>JAQVRQ010000026.1 GCA_028700975.1 Bacteroidales bacterium
CAGAGCCCTGAGCTCTTCCTAACTTGAGCATAGATTGAATGTTTTTGCCATAAAAAGGGGCCTCTATCGCAAGTTCATCAGGTTTAAAATGGTCAATTAATTCTGTTACCTCAATAAATATTTTCCTGATTTTTGCAAAGTGATCCGCCTCTTTTCGCAAATCAACCACACCCATTGATATATATTTAGGAGCAGATGGGGTGATCTCAATCACCCCATATCCCAGTATTTGTGTACCCGGGTCTATTCCCAATATTACCTTGTTTCCAGACATAGGGTTTTATCAGTCTATAATATCAAACCCGCAATAGGTCCTCAAAACTTCAGGAACAACAATACCCTCAGTAGTTTGATAATTTTCAAGAAGAGCGGCAAGAATTCTTGGAAGAGCAAGAGCACTCCCATTAAGAGTATGTGCTAAAGCTGGTTTCCCATTTTCATCTTTATATCTTAACTTTAATCTGTTAGACTGAAAAGATTCAAAGTTAGAGACCGAACTAACTTCGAGCCATCTTTGCTGGGCAGCAGAAAAGACCTCAAAGTCATAAGTAAGAGCGGATGTAAAGCTCATATCGCCACCACAAAGTCTGAGTATTCTATATGGTAAGCCTAATGATTTAACAATGGTCTCAACGTGTGCTACCATCCTCTCTAAGGCTGTGTAAGATTCATCAGGATGTGTAACCTGAACAATTTCCACTTTATCAAATTGATGAAGTCTGTTTAAACCCCTGACATCCTTCCCGTATGAACCTGCCTCCCTTCTAAAACAAGGCGTATACGCAGTCATCTTTACAGGAAGATCTGAAAGTGGTAAAATAACATCTCTGAATATATTTGTTACAGGTACTTCAGCAGTAGGAATCAAATAAAAGTTGTCAAGGCCCACGTGGTACATCTGTTCCCCTTTGTCCGGAAGTTGACCGGTGCCGAATCCGGATGCCTCATTAACCATCAGAGGAGGCTGAACCTCCATATATCCCTCTTTGGTATTCATATCCAAAAAATAGGAGATTAACGCTCTCTGAATTTTAGCACCCTTACCCTTATAAACCGGGAATCCAGCTCCTGTTAACTTTACACCAAGGTCAAAATCGATAATATCATATTTTTTGGCAAGCTCCCAGTGAGGCAAAGAGTTTTGCAATACTGGAATTTCTCCCCCCTCTTTCACAGTAACATTATCTTCAGCCACCCTACCCTCCGGAACAGATATATGAGGTAAATTTGGCAATTGAACCAGCAGCTCATTAAGTTCAGAGAGATAACCATTCATCTTCTCATCCAGAGCCTTTGACTCCTCTTTTAACAGAGCTACCTTACTTTTAGCAACCTCTGCCTCATCCTTTCTACCAGCTTTCATTAAAGCACCAATCTCTTTTGCAAGTGAATTTTGCTCTGCCAGCTTTGAGTCCAGCTCTGTCTGTGAATTACGTCTTAAAGCATCAAGAGTATTAACTCTTTGAATAATATCAGTCGCATCAAAATTTTTTACTCGCAGTCTCTCCAGTACCAGATCCGGCTGCTCTCTTAAAAGTTTAATATTAAGCATATGGTTCAATAATTGAAGCCTCAAAGTTATAAAAAAAAGACCGACTTAAATGAATAAGCCGGCCTTCTGTAAAAATATCTGAATTATTCAGCAGGGCTGATAGCACCTACAGGACAAACATCAGCACAAGAACCGCAATCTGTGCAGATTTCCGGATCAATTTTGTAAATATCTCCGGGAGAGATAGCTTCAACCGGACACTCATCAATACAAGTACCGCAAGCGGTGCAATCTTCTGAAATTTTGTAAGCCATTATATAAATATTTTTGAATTGGTTTAATAATTGCAAAGATATAAAAAGGTTGGAACAGAACAAATACAAATGTATCTTTGTTGTCTCAACCATAATAGGAAAGAGAAGATGAGAGTAATAAGAATAATTAAGTCACTTGCCATTCTTGTAATGCTCTTGTTTACAACAGCATCATCATCACAGAATAGCACAAATAACATAATTGAATTTAATAAATTGGTTCACGATTTTGGGGATATAACTCTAAATTCAGGAACACACGCATACACATTTAAATTCAAAAATACAGGAGCCTCTCCTATTATTATCCAGACAGTTATATCATCCTGTGGCTGCACAACCCCCGTTTGGACCAGAAACCCTGTGAAACCAGGAGAGAGCGGCAAAATTGAGGTTACTTTTCTAAATGACCAGGGGCCCTACCCCTTTGATAAAGCTCTTACTGTATATGTAAGTGGCCTAAACAGACCAATAATCCTTAGAATAAAAGGTGTAGTTCACGAAAAGGCAAAAAGTTTAGCTCAACTCTTTCCATACAATATTGGAGCACTATCTTTCAGATCGAACTATGCTGATATTGGCCAAGTTGCTCAAGGAGACATTAAAAGAGAGACCATAACAGTTGCAAACACCGGAAATAGGTCTGTTAAGATTGATTTTAGCAACCTGCCCACCGGTCTTAACCTTACTGCTAATCCCTCCACACTTGCTCCTGGAAAGAAGGGAGAAATTTTAGTTGAGCTGGATACTAAAAAAGAGAGAAGATGGGGAGCTACAAGCTTGAAATCAAACATTGTAATAAATGGTAAAATGGTAACCTCACCAAAGCTTGAGGTTAGAGTACGAATACTGGATAATTTTTCAAATCTCTCCCGTGAAGATACTGAACAGGCCCCTCTTCCAATGGTAGATAACAATGTTTACTCATTTGGTTCAGTTAAGAGTGGAAGCAAAATTCAACACACATTTGAAGTAAGAAATTTAGGTAGAAGAGCTCTTTTATTCCATAAATATGACACAAATAAAGATGGAATTAATGTCTCTCATCCAAAATCATTAGCACCCGGAGCTACAGCAAAATTTGTTGTTGTATTGATTGCTGATAACGAGCCGGGTGAGCAACTTTACCAAATAACATTTATAACAAACAGTCCCGCCAGACCGGCATTCAATCTGCTTATCTCCGGAACTGTAACAAGATAAAGGAAATTTAGATGCAGGAGAATAACCACGCAAATCACGATAGCGCACTTATTGTTAATGATGGAATTGAACAGCCACCAATAGTCAATCCCTATATTGGGAATTTTTACAAAAAAAACAAGGTTAAGCTGTTTTCGGCAGAGGAGTATGTTAATGGAATACTTGCCGGGAATATATCTGTCTTAAGCCAGGCAATAACACTGGTTGAGAGCAACAGGCACGACCACAGAGTTATGGCAATGGAAATTGTGGAGAGATGTCAGGGATATGGTAAAGAGTCAATGAGAATTGGTATTACAGGTGTACCGGGAGCTGGTAAAAGCACATTCATTGAGGCTTTCGGAGGGATGATTACCTCTCTGGGGCACAAACTGGCTGTACTTGCAATAGATCCAAGTTCAGAGAGAAGTAAAGGCTCCATACTTGGAGATAAAACAAGAATGGAGACACTCTGTTCAGATCCCAACGCATTTATTAGGCCCAGCCCAAGTAGCGGTTCATTGGGGGGTGTTGCCAGAAAAACAAGAGAGAGCATTGTTCTTTGTGAAGCTGCAGGATTTGATGTTATCTTTATTGAGACTGTAGGAGTTGGGCAATCCGAGACTACGGTCCACTCTATGAGTGACTTTTTCCTACTCCTTATGCTTGCAGGAGCTGGTGACGAACTACAGGGAATAAAAAGGGGTATTATGGAGATGTCGGATCTTATTGCAATCACAAAAGCAGATGGCAGTAACATAAACAAAGCGACACTGGCAAAGGCACTTTACACTAACGCCCTCCATCTCTTCCCCCCATCAGAATCCGGATGGATTCCTACTGCGATGACCTCATCGGCTATAACCAAAGAGGGATTAAAGGATATCCTTGCAAAAATTGAAGAGTATTTTGTAATGACTAAGGCAAACGGTTATTACTACAAAAAGAGAAAAGAGCAATCCAGATTTTGGATGTATGAGACTATCAATGAAGGATTAAGAGATAAGTTTTTTGAGAATGAAAAGGTCCAGTCCAAACTGGTTGAATTTGAAGATTCAGTGATGGAGGGTAAAATGGGCTCTTTTTCAGCAGCAGCAGAACTACTTGAAATTTACAAAAACAACATATGAGCATAATATTAGAGGCTTTAAAAAACAGCATCCTCATTACCGGTTTAGTTATGGTAATGATGCTCCTGATTGAATACGTAAATATCCGTTCACACGGAGAATCATTTAAGAAACTCAGGAAATCTCCGGCAAGGCAAGTTGTACTGGCAGCACTTCTCGGTTTAGTACCTGGATGCATTGGAGGCTTTGCCGTTGTATCGCTTTTCACACATAATCTGGTAAGCTTTGGAGCACTTGTTGCAATGATGATTGCCTCCTCCGGTGACGAAGCATTTATAATGCTTGCTCTGATACCAAAAACAGCTATACTTTTATTTGTAATCCTGTTTGTTATTGGAATAGCTGCCGGAATAGCAGTTGATAAATTCTATAAAGGGGGTAAAAGACCCTTTAAAGCAGAGGAGTTTAAACTTCACGATGAGTGCTGTCCCGATGCTCATAGCCACACAGAACATCACCAGGAGAAGAGCTTAAAAAGATCCTGGACACGTGAGAGGATAATTATAATGGCAGGAATTGCTATATTTATTGTAGCAGTTATTGCAGGAATTCTAGAACACGATCACTCTGCACACGCACACGAGGCAGCTCCCGCAGTAACGACAGAGGTTCACAATCACGACCATTCAGAAGAGATACATAACCATCAAGAGGATATACACAACCATCAGACATTTGATGTCTTTTCAGAGAGGTGGATGAACTTACTGTTTGCCGGAGTAAGCATCTTTCTTCTTTTCCTTACTGCCAGAGCCGGAGATCACTTTATTAAAGAGCACCTGTGGGGCCACGTAATTAAGAAACACTTTCGCTCAATATTTTTATGGACATTTGGAGCTCTTCTTGTCATTCATTACGGAATGCAGTTTATGGACATCCAACATTGGCTCAAGGATAATATCTTTCTTATGCTGCTAATAGCTGTTCTCGTAGGAATCATTCCAGAATCTGGTCCGCATATGGTATTTATTACCCTTTTTGCAGGCGGTCTAATTCCATTTTCGGTTCTACTGGCGAGCTCTATTGCTCAGGATGGGCATACTGCTCTTCCTCTGTTGGCAGAAAGTAAAAAAGGCTTTGTACTTGCCAAAGCCATTAATATTGTAATAGGACTAGCCGTTGGAGTAGCTGTTCATCTGGCGGGGTTTTAAATAACCCCGCAGATTTTTTTACTCACCATTCATTGAGACCAGAAACTCCATATTACTCTCTGTCCTCAATAGTCTTGTCTTCATAAAGTCCATAGCCTCCACAGAGTTCATATCTGCAAGGTAATTTCTTAATATCCAAATTCTGTTTAGAGTCTCTTTATCAAAAAGAAGGTCATCTCTTCTGGTACTGCTCAAAGTCACATCAACTGCAGGGAAGATTCGCTTATTTGAAAGTTTTCTATCCAGTTGCAATTCCATATTACCGGTACCCTTAAACTCCTCAAAAATCACCTCATCCATCTTAGATCCTGTCTCAGTAAGAGCTGTTGCAATTATAGTCAGAGAGCCTCCATTTTCAATATTTCTTGCAGCTCCAAAAAATCTTTTTGGCTTATGCAGAGCATTAGCATCTACACCACCACTCAACACCTTTCCCGATGCAGGTTGCACAGTATTAAAAGCTCTTGCAAGTCTAGTTATTGAATCCAAAAGTATAACAACATCGTGTCCACACTCAACTAATCTTTTAGCCTTTTCAAGCACAATGTTCGCAACCTTAACGTGTCTGTCAGCAGGCTCATCAAAAGTAGAGGCAATAACCTCTGCCTTTACGCTTCTCTGCATATCGGTAACCTCTTCAGGACGCTCATCAATAAGAAGAACAATCATATAAACCTCCGGATGATTGTCAGCAATAGCATTTGCTATATCCTTAAGAAGGACTGTCTTACCGGTTTTAGGTTGAGCTACAATTAATCCTCTTTGCCCCTTACCTATTGGAGCAAAAAGATCTACAACTCTTGTTGATAGATTATTGTGACCATTTGAAGTAATATTGAATTTCTCCTCAGGAAAAAGAGGTGTTAAGAAATCGAAAGGAACTCTATCCCTTATAAACTCAGGGCTTCTTCCGTTTATTTGTTTAACCTTGACTAATGGAAAATATTTATCCCCCTCTCTTGGTGGCTTAATTTCACCGGTGAGAGTATCACCCGTCTTAAGGCCGTATAGTTTTATCTGTGATTGAGAGATATAAATATCATCAGGAGAGTTAAGGTAGTTGTAGTCAGATGACCTCAGAAAACCATAGCCATCCTGCATAATCTCAAGAACTCCGGTAGCCTCTACTTCACCCTCAAACTCAATCTTTGGTCGATTCTGGTTCTCTTTAACCTTCCTCTCCTTAATCTCTTTGATCTCTTGAAGATTAGTGTTTTCAACAGATTTTTGCTGAGCCCCTTCGCTCTTAAGCTCCCTCGTTACTGCAACAATAGCAGCTACCTCCGCTTCAGATGATATGGCTTTTGGCACAGACTCAGAGCTTTTATCTTTCAAATGGAGCCTTTCTGTAACGTTATTTGGGTCAATTGGCTTGTTATGAACAATAGGAATATTGTGCTCTATAGGCTGTTTCTGTTCTGCCACCTGTTTTGGCTCTCCCTCAACAGGTCTCTTTCTGGCAGGCCGACCTCTTTTACGTTGAGTTTTTGCCGCTTCAGCCTTTGAATCCACCTTCACTTCAGGTTTGATATCTGCTTTTATATCAGACTTAATATCAGTCCTTATTTCTGGTTTAACGTCGGCCTTTACAACAGGTTTAACATCAGACTTTATTTCTGGTTTAACCTCAGGTTTAACCTCAGGTTTGACCTCACTATTTACCACCTGCTTCATATCTTTTTTTACTTCAGTTTTCACCTCACTTGATGCAGGTTGAGGTTTTGGCTTATCATCCCTTTTCTTAGGGCCCCTCTTATTTGGCTTTTGATTACCAAGCTGAGCCTGTGGTTTTTTTACAACCATTGGCGCACCGGACTTACTGCCAACTCTGGCCTGCTCATCCAGTATTTCATAAATAAGCTCCTCTTTGGATAATTTTTTGAAATTGCTCAGCTTTAGCTCTTCAGCAATTGCAAACAGGTCCTCCTGACCTTTTTTGCTTAACTCTATTATGTCGTACATTAAATATGATTGGGAATTGTATTGTTGATTTATCTGAACTGTAAATCACCCGAATTATTTGCAAATATAGTTAAATAGTTGAAAAGCACAAAAAAAGTGGAGTTGAGCCCCACTTTTCATCTATCTTGCAGCAACTACATCTGCTTCAACCAGACTACCCTTAGGAAGTCCTTTAACAGCAAAAGCGACCCTTGCAGGGAAAGGCTCTGTGAAAAAAGTAGCATACACCTCGTTCATTGTAGCAAAATCTGCCATATCGGTTAGATAAACAGTTGTTTTTACCACATTTTCAAAGCCATACCCAGCTTCTTCAAGTATGTATCCAATATTTTTAAAAATCTGTACACACTGCTCTTTAACACCACCGGGAACGAATTCGCCAGTAGTAACATCTATTGGGAGCTGACCAGATACATAAAGAAAGCCATTTGCTTCAACAGCCTGATTGTAAGGACCCACTGCTTTAGGTGCAGCGGGAGAAGAGATAATTTTTTTGTTCATAATTTAAGATTGATATAATGTAAAGTTAACAAATTACTAGAAATTATCCCAGTAACTTGAACCCTTTTTAAACTTCAAAAGATCTGCAAGAGCAGAGGCAGTTGCACTAATTCTAAAACTCCAGCTTTGCCACTGACCTGTTGGCACCCAGGATACTGATATATTAAAACAGTGTAAATCATATGATGCGCTCAGCTGGGTAGTTGTGAGCACAAACTTGGAAAGGTCTATATTAGTATTTACATTTATATTAAGAGCCTTTGTAATTCTCACCTGCCCGGAAAGTCCAAGAGTCTGAGTGTGTATGTGCTGTTTTGTCAAAATATCAGTTTCAGCATCATATTCATATCTTTTACCATATGAATAATTGTAGTTAAAGCTAACAGTCCAGGGAACAGATGGATCAAGATAGTATACCCATCCCCCCGGAATATACTCACCGGTAACAGGATGGTAATATATTTTTGTATAATCTCTTGGTTCTGATCTTACACCTCCAAATGTATCACCTGACTGGTTTGGATTATTATCTCCCGGAAACTTCCTTACTCCGGTCTTTCTTTCACCCTTACCTGAAAATTGGTATGAAAGGGTCATACTCGCATTATCAACTCTAGCCAGTTTCAAACCGCCCTCTTTTACTATGTTAAACTGGTTCATAACCTTTCCCTTGTTATCTACAGCATAAGGGTTAAGTGAAGCATTAGCACTAAATCCCAGAGAGCCAAAGATTGTAGTATTCATATTCACTGAGATATTTGAAAGTCTTAAAGAGTCCGCCAGGAAATTGTAAGAACCCCCAAGTGCAAGGTTGTCAATTAGTTTTATCTTCCTGGTCCCCGTTCCGGTTGTATCATCAATATCTCTTAGTTTTGCTTCAAGGTTGTTGCCCACAGAAAAATTCAGCGAAGCATTACGACCTCTGCCAGGAGGCGAATATGTTAACCCATCGTATCTGTTATAATTAACCAGATGTTGAATTCCATTTTCATCAATATAGTCTAGTGTTCTATAACCATTTGCAGGTGTACCTAATTCCGGTCTGTAGCCAAATGAGACTGTTGGAGTAATCATATGCCTCATAGCCTGAAGCTTACCTTTTTTTCCAAAATTGAATGTTCCGTAAATTCTCGTACTCATAGAGAGGGAGGCCGAGAACTCTTGAGTTATTCCAAAGTGGCTGAACATTTTAGAGACTTCGCTCTCTACCTTTTGAGTCTCTTCATTGAAATACTTTTCATTAGTCTGGAAAAACCAATTCATTCCGTATGCAACACCAGGAGAAAAATTGAGATAATTGAGTAGTGTAAATGTTGGGAGACCTATTGAAAAGTTATGTCTCATCCCGCTCCTGAATTTTGAAAGAAAATCGGGAGAGCTAAAATCCTTTAGTTTAAAATTTACTTTATTATCAAAAGAGGTATTATAACTCAAAGATATTGATTCATAAAATCTCTCTTTACCAACTCTCTCCTTCTTTTTAAACGGATATATCCTGTTCATAGTAAGGGTGAAATTTGGAATAGTAAGGGCGTAAGAGCTATCCAAAGAGTTTTGACTGTGAAGCATATTTAAGGATAAACTAAAGGGAGAGTCTGCAAAGTTTTTTGAATATGAAATTGATGAAGAGACCTGATTCTGGAGACTCTGCTGAACATCAATTGAGTTAAACCTATTGTTTAACGGAGTAGAGAAATTGACAGATGCTCTGAAGGAAGCTCCGGGCATTGACTTTGAATCTTGAGAGTGACTCCATCTTAATGAAAAATCCTTGGACTGAAAAAAATCGGTACTACCCACCTCACCAGTCTGGTTGTTTGAATAGTTAACAGAAAAATCCCCATTAAACTTATATCTCTTTCTATATCTTGCTGTAAGCATTGCATTCCAGGATCCTAAAGAGTATAAATCACCTGTAATTGAGACATCAAAATACTCTCCAATAACAAAATAGTATCCCAAGCCTTTAAGGCCAAAACCCCTTGCCGCCTCCTCCTGAAAAGATGGTATCAAAAGACCTCCTGAACGCTCGGGCTTTTCCGGAACAAATCCGAATGGTAGGGCAAAAGGAACAGGGACATCCTCCAGAACAAGATATGCAGGGCCAAAAACAGTCGTTCTTTTAGGCTGGGTTACCGTTCTGACTTTAGTCATTCGAAGGTAAAAGTGCGGATGATCCAAATCACAAGTAGTATACTTTCCCTTAGATATATTTATGGAGTTATCAGCCATCTTCTTAATATTGGTTCCGTGAAGAAACCCCTCAGACTCCTGAGTTATCATATTTGTAATACGAGCCTTCTTGCTTGTAAAATTGTAATAAACCTTCTCCATCTCATAAGTGCTGCTCCCCTCCTTAAGAACAGGCCTGCCCTTCATCACTCCGGTACTATCCTTTACTCCTGTAGCAAATACAGTCCTAGTATCCAAGTTGTACTCCATATACTCAGCTGTAAGCTCAATGTTTTCATAGTTAACCCTAACATCACCATAATAATATATCATCTTTTTTCCACCGGAAAAATCCTCAATAATTGAGTCTCTGGCAATAGAAAAAGCGGGATACTCTACCTCTCCCTTACGAGTTAAAGTATCTTGAGATGTAAGCAAAGAGTCGGGCTTTATTGACTGGCCCTCCGCCTTCAGTGCAAACATCATCAATCCAAAAATGGCCAGAATGGTATATGTGATTCTCTTCAAAAACAAAATAATTGCTACTTTTGCAAAGTGCAAATTTAAATATTAATCAACATAAATAATGCTCCATAAGGTACTTTTGATCTTTTTTTGTCTTCTGCTGCAAATGCCTTTGCAGGCACAGAGCAATTCAAGGGTTGCTTTAAGGAAAGTTGTCATTGATCCCGGCCATGGAGGGAAAGATCCGGGAGCTGTTAGTATAAACAAGAGGCACAGAGAGAAAGACATCACTCTTGCAGTATCTCTTATGCTTGGAAAACTAATAAAAGAGTCTTTTCCGGAAATAGAGGTTGTCTACACACGCTCAACTGATCTTTTTATTCCATTGGATAAAAGAAGTGAAATTGCAAATAAGGAGAAAGCAGACCTGTTTATATCAATACACGTCAACTCAGCAAGAGCAAGATCTGCATCAGGAACAGAGACATTTGTGATGGGTCTTGATAAAAGTAGTTCAAATCTTGAGGTATCAAAACTTGAGAATAGTGTAATTGTGCTTGAAGGGGATAATTACTCAACAAAATATGAAGGATTCGACCCCAATGTTCCTGAATCATATATAATCTTTTCACTTCTCCAGAATGCCCACCTTGAACATAGTCTCTCATTCGCATCATTTGTCCAAGAGCAACTTGCTAAAGGACCTGTTAAAACAAACAGAGGTGTAAAACAGGCTGGGTTGCTGGTTTTATGGAAAGCGACAATGCCGGCTGTACTTGTTGAGCTGGGATTCATTTCAAACAGCAGCGACCTCGCCGTACTTTTAAAAAGAGCAAATCAGGAGAGTATGGCAAGATCACTATTCACAGCATTTTCTAATTTTAAAAGAGTATACGAAACAGGAGGAGGAGGATCTTTGGCAGTTTCGGCACCATCAAAACCATTAGAAAATAACAAACCCATTTTATCTGAAGAGAAGAAAATTATTAACTCAGAAGAATACTATTCAATTCAGATACTGGCCGTAACAAAAAGACTCAATAACAACGCTCCAGACCTCAAAGGTCTAAAACAATATGACTATAAGAGAGTTGGAGCCTTTTATAAATATCACACAGGAGTTCACACAGATAGAATAGAAGCATCTGAGGCACTAAAGGTGATAAGAAGAAAATTTCCACAAGCATTTATCATACGAATAGAAAACAACACAATAGTACCACTGAAATAGTATACAATGAAAATTAAACTCACTAAAGAGCAGAAGACAGGCCTATTTGCACTTGTAACTCTTATCGCAACATACTTTTTAATAAACTTTTTGAAAGGACAAGATTTCTTCAACAAAAACAATATTTATTTCGTTAAGTATGATAATGTTGAGGGCCTAACACCTACTGGCCCGGTCTTTTTCAAGGGTCATAAAATTGGCACAGTTGAGTCAATTGAATATGTAACTAAGAACGGTCAATTCATTGCTAAGTTTAAAGTAAAAGCTCATTACCCAATACCATCAAACTCAATAGCTACTATATACTCAGCAGATTTGCTGGGTTCAAGAGCTGTTAAAATTGTACCAGGAGATTCTCAGACCATCTTAAATCACAAGGATACTCTGGCATCCGGCATTGAAATTGGGCTTATTGAGACACTTGTAGCAGAGATAATGCCACTTAAAGACAGCATATCCAACCTCATCTCCTCTCTCAACACAACTGTTAACGGTATAAATCAAATACTTGACGAAAATGGTCAAGCAAATATAAAAGCAATCATTGCCGGATTAAACAGAACAATTAAGAACTTTGAAGCAATTTCAGCCAATCTTGGTGAGAGCGGACCTGAAATTAAAGCGACTCTGGAAAATCTTAAAAACTTGACAGCAAAACTTGATAGTGCCGCTGAACCGCTTGGAGAAACTGTTGGAAATCTATCTAAAATAACTGACTCATTAGCATCAGCAGACCTTGCGGCAACAATTGGGTCACTAAAAACTCTACTAGAAGATTTAAGAAATCCACAAGGTTCAATTGGAAAATTGATGGCTACAGACTCACTTCATAACTCGGTAAATACCCTTGTAAAGAATCTGGACGAGCTTATTGAAAATATTAACAATAATCCCAAAAAATATATCAAGATTACCGTCTTCTAAATCAGTGATTTACAATATTGGAAAAATCTATTTTTTCTTTTCTGAAAAAATTTATCATTGAACAACAAGCACTTGAAAAATTCTTGAAATTTACAAGTGCTTTTTGATTTTTTTTTACAGAATTTATCCCCAATTTTGTATGCAATCTAAACTTCAAACCGTAAACCATGATGGATCAGAAACATATAGCTGTATGGGATAATTGTCTTCGAATCATAAAAGATAACATTCCTCCCAGCAGTTTCAAAACATGGTTTGCTCCCATCAAGGCAGTCAAATTTCTGGACTCA
Source organism: Bacteroidales bacterium (assembly GCA_028700975.1). Lineage (GTDB taxonomy): Bacteria > Bacteroidota > Bacteroidia > Bacteroidales > UBA932 > Bact-08. Next base: position 12,815 of record JAQVRQ010000026.1, read on the forward strand.
GTTTTAACAATTGAGGTGCCTTCAGACTTTTTCAGAGAGTATCTGGAAGAGCAATTCATAGAACTTATTGGCAAGACACTTAGAAGAGTAGTAGGAAGTAGTGCTAAGCTTGAGTACAATGTTAGAGTAGTTTCAAACGAGGATGCTGTTACTATGCCTCAGCAAGGAGTACACGAAATAACAAACAAGACAGTACCCTTTCCTGCTCAGACCGGAACTTTTGCAAACCCATTTGTTATTCCGGGTCTTCAGCAAAGACAGATAGACCCTCAGCTCAATCCTAATTTCAACTTTAGAAACTTCGTTGAAGGGGAGTGCAACAGACTTGCAAGAGCAGCCGGACTTAACATCTCATCAAGCCCTGGCAACAACTCATTTAATCCGCTCTTTCTATATGGAGGATCAGGACTTGGAAAAACACACCTTGCTCAGGCAATTGGGATAGACATTAAGGAAAAATTTCCGGACAAAATTGTTCTATACGTTAGCGCAAACAGATTTCAGACTCAATTTATGGATGCAGCAAACGTAAAAAACAAGTTAACAGACTTCCTTCACTTCTACCAAATGATAGATGTTCTCATAATTGATGACGTCCATGAATTTGCTGGAAAACCGGGAACTCAAAATGCATTCTTCCATATATTCAGCCATCTTCACAATATTGGTAAACAACTTATCCTTACATCGGATAAGGCTCCATCAGAACTTCAAGATCTTGAGCAGAGACTACTCTCAAGATTCAAATGGGGACTTGTTGCAGAACTCGCTAAACCTGACTATGAAACCAGGGTTTCAATTCTAAAAGCAAAGAGCTATAAAGATGGAATATCCTTACCTGAAGAGGTGATTTCATATCTAGCTAATAATATTACAAGTAATGTAAGAGAGATAGAGGGAACATTAATATCACTACTCGCTCAGTCCACTCTTACTCACAGAAAGATAACCCTTGAACTTGCAGAGACTCTTACAGAGAGATTTGTAAGCAAAAACAAGGTAGAGATATCTGTAGGAAAGATTCAAAAAATTGTTTGCGAATATTTTAAGATAAGTACAGAGTCCTTCCTCTCTCCCTCTCGTAAAAGAGAATTTGTACAGGCAAGACAGATTGCAATGTACCTTAGCAGAAATATGACTAATAATTCACTGGCATCAATTGGCGCTCAGATAGGAGGCAGAGACCACGCTACGGTGCTACACGCATATAACACTGTAAAAGACCTCATTGATACAAACAGATCTTTTCGCAAATATGTATCGGATATTGAGAGTCAGTTAAAATCAAATTAAGCAGCCAGAAAATGGAATCATCAAAAATATTTTCAATTTTTAGCGAGATTACAAAAATCCCAAGAGAGTCAGGTCACGAGGAGCATATTATTGAATATCTTCAAAACTTCGCCAAATCTAAAGGTTTGGAATATAAAACAGATAAAGCCGGAAATGTAGTAATTCTCAAACCTGCGACAAAGGGGATGGAGAGTGCTCCTACGGTAATTCTGCAAAGCCACTCAGATATGGTTTGCGAAAAAAATTCCGGAACAATTCACGATTTCAGAAAAGATCCAATTAAGGTTACAGAAGAGAATGGCTGGCTAATAGCTAAAGAGACAACATTGGGAGCTGATTGCGGAATTGGTATGGCGGTCCAGCTCGTAATTCTTGAAGATAATAATATTTCACACGGTCCATTAGAAGCTCTTTTTACAACCGAAGAGGAGACTGGCCTTACAGGAGCGAAATCTCTTGAGCCCAATTTCCTAAAAGGGAGTATTCTCATCAACCTTGATTCAGAAGATGAGGGAGAACTCTTTATTGGATGCGCAGGTGGAATAGACACAACAGGAAGATTCACTTATACTCCACGCAAATGCAGAAACGATGTTAAATTCGTAAAATTTGGCGTTTTTGGAGCTACCGGAGGTCATAGCGGAGATGATATTGAAAAGAACAGAGCAAATGCAAACCAGATTCTTCTAAGATTTCTTTTTGAAGCATACTCCTCATTTGCTGTCTCTCTCTGCGAAATTGCAGGAGGAAATAAGAGAAACGCAATCTCTAGAGAGGCATACGCAATAATCTCAATTGACCCAAAAGACGAAGATCAAATTAACGAATTGTTCCAAAATATTGTTTCAAAAGCACAGAATGAACATTTTTTATCTGATCCTCAACTTGCTGGAAAAATTGGAAATGCTCCCCCATTTGAAAACTGCATTGATGACGAAACATTCATAAAACTTGTATGCTCACTATACTCTATGCCTCACGGAGTACTTGCAATGAGTCAGTCGATTCCAGGCTTTGTTGAAACATCGACAAATCTGGCAAGCATTAAAATGGAGAGTGAAGGTGTAATTAAAGTAGCAACTAGTCAAAGAAGTTCAATCAATAGTGCTAAACACAATGCAGCAAGGAGAATTGAGGCGGTTCTTAAACTTGCAGGAGCTGAGGTTACTCACGAAACCGAATATCCGGGATGGCAACCAAATCCAGATTCTAGAGTTTTAAGGGTTACTGAAAGCTCATACAGAGAGCTCTTTCCAAATCCACCAATAGTCAGAGCTATACACGCAGGACTTGAGTGCGGTATATTAATAGATAAATTTCCATATTTGGATATTATATCTTTTGGGCCTACTGTTAAAGGTGCTCACGCACCAGGCGAAAGGTTGGAAATTGAATCAGTTGAAAAATTCTGGAAATTGCTAGTAGATGTCCTGGGAAAACTAAAATAGAAAAGTTATGGCAACTCTTATTGCTCCATCAATGTTATCCGCAGATTTTGGCAGACTGGCTGAAGAGATAGATATGGTTAACAGCAGCGATGCAGATCTATTTCATCTGGATATTATGGATGGTGTTTTTGTGCCAAATATATCATATGGATTTCCCGTTGTAAAGGCCATTTCCAGATTAGCACGGAGACCTCTGGATGCCCACCTTATGATTGTTGATCCGGACAGATACGTTGAAATGTTTGCCGATGCCGGAGTCAAGTACCTAAGTGTGCATATTGAGGCTTGTACACATCTTCACAGAACTATTCAGAATATCAAAGAGAGAGGAATGAAAGCAGGAGTTGCTCTTAATCCACATACTCCGGCTATAATGCTTAAGGAGATACTTCCGGACGCAGATTTTATTCTTGTAATGTCAGTAAACCCCGGCTTTGGAGGACAGAGTTTCATTTCATCATCTTTGGATAAAATAGCGGAAATAAGAGAGATGGCACGCATCAGAGCACCTCATCTTCTTATTGAGGTAGACGGAGGTGTAAACAAAGAAAATGCCCCTCTCCTTGTTAAGGCAGGGGCAAATATTTTGGTAGCAGGAAACAGTATATTCTCACACTCATCTCCCAAGGATGCAATAAGAGAGCTTAAAGGATATATTTAACCTCTTTAAAGGCATAAGATACAACCGTTCCGTCCAACTTCTCAATCAGTAAACAAGCGTTTTTATCTGTACCAATTATTCTTCCTTCAAATTTCTCTCCTGAAGGTGTCTCTTCGTATTTATAAACTTCTTCATACCTATACAGATTTCTGTGGTACATAGTTGATATTTTCTCCGATATGCTACCCCACGAGAAATTTTTAAAAGGGATATAGAGGTCATACAGAAAGAAAGCAAGTTTCTCCATCTCCTCCTTCAAATCATAAGTTTCACCAGTTATTTGTTTTAATGATATTGGGTTTGGAGCATTTGATTCAAATTTATCCTGATTTAGATTGAAGCCTATTCCTACAATTGATTCTGACAAACTGTCACCCTCAATTGAATTTTCAATCAATATCCCGGCAATTTTCTTATCACCTACGTATATGTCGTTAGGCCATTTTATCTTCGCTTCAACACCTTTACTTCTGAGATACTCATACACTCCTACGGCAGCAATTTGTGATATAATAAATTGATTCTCTGCTTTAATCATTTCTGGTTTAAGCAACAAGGAGAAGGTAAGATTGCTCCCCTTTGCACTTTCCCACGATGTTCCCTTCTGCCCTCTTCCTTCTGACTGGTACTCAGCGGCAATAATTGTAAAGTCAGTAAGTTCATCAGAGCGTCTAAGTGCTTCTTTATTAGTTGAATCAATAGAGTTGTGCCAAATTATGTCAATAGCCATTTCAATAAAAGTTTAAATTGGTCGCAAAATTGCAGTATTTTTACAATAAATTAGAAAAAAGACAATTATTGTGCCAGTAAAGAAGACTACAACCAAAAGAGTTAAAGCTGCAGAAAAGCCCGCAGTACAACAGATTCCCACAGAAGAGAATGAGCTCAAATGCATAACAGATGCAATGCTTGATAAAAAGGCTCAAGCAGTGTGTTCTATGAATCTCAAAAAAATTGGAACAGCCATTACAGACCATTTTGTCATTTGTCACGCAGATTCTGCACCTCAAGTGATAGCAATTGCAGACAACATAGAGGAAAAAATGTATACCCAATGTAACAGAAAGGTGATTAGATCTCAAGGAAAAGAGAACGCTTTTTGGATTATTATGGATTATGCAAATATTGTGGTCCACATATTCAAAACAGAATACAGACAGTTCTACAGACTTGAAGAACTCTGGGCAGATGCAGAAAAGACAAATTATCAAGACTAGAAGAAATGAGCGAAGAGAATAAAAACAATATCAACAAAAAGTTTACGAATATTAAACCCCAGAAGTTCAACAGCCTCTGGATTATACTGCTTATACTTACAGGTATAGCCATTATGTGGAACTCTTACCAAGGTGGAGAGCCTGTTAAAACAGAATGGTTTACTATAAAAGAGAAGATGATACCTCAAGGAGACATTGAGAAACTCATCTTTGTAACCAACCAGAATACTGCTGAGGTTTTCATCAGAAAAGACAGCCTCTATAAATACAAAAATCAATTTGGTGGGAAAGAACCAAAATTTGGGCCTCAGTTTTTCTTCATTGTCTCCGGTAACTTTAATCTGGAAGAGCAAGTCGATGCCGTTATGGCAGGGATTGAACCGGAAAAAAGATTTGCAGTTGAAACTGAACAACGCACTAACTATTTTGGAAAAGCACTTGAATGGCTATTGCTCCCTCTTATGCTAATTGGTCTGTGGATATTCTTCTTTAGAAGGATGAACAAATCAATGGGTGGCGGCGGTTCACAAGGAGGAGGAATTTTTTCCGTAGGCAAATCTCAGGCTAAACTATTTGACAGAGAAAACAATGTAAAGGTTACCTTTAAAGATGTTGCCGGTCTAGAAGAGGCAAAGGTAGAGGTTATGGAGATTGTTGATTTCCTAAAAAACCCTAAAAAATACACAAATCTTGGTGGAAAAATTCCTAAAGGGGCTTTGCTTATTGGTCCTCCGGGGACAGGTAAAACCCTCCTTGCAAAAGCAGTTGCCGGCGAAGCCGACGTTCCTTTCTTCTCTATATCCGGCTCTGACTTTGTAGAGATGTTCGTGGGTGTAGGAGCATCACGTGTTAGAGATCTATTCAGACAAGCAAAGGAGAAGGCTCCTTGTATTGTCTTCATTGACGAGATTGATGCTGTTGGACGAGCCAGAGGCAAAAACGCAGGATTCTCTTCAAATGACGAAAGAGAAAACACTCTAAATCAGTTGCTCACAGAGATGGATGGTTTTGGTTCAAATTCAGGAGTAATTATACTTGCAGCAACCAATAGAGCAGACATTTTGGACAAGGCACTTATGAGAGCAGGCCGCTTTGATAGACAAATTCACGTAGATCTCCCGGAGCTCAAAGAGAGAATGGAGATTTTCAAAGTACACCTAAGGACACTCAAGCTGGTTGAAGGATTTGACATTGAATTTTTGGCCAAACAAACACCCGGCTTTTCAGGTGCAGATATAGCAAACGTATGTAATGAAGCTGCTCTTATTGCAGCCAGAAACAACAAAGAGTTCATTGAAAAACAAGATTTTCTTGATGCTGTAGACCGAATTATTGGAGGACTTGAGAGAAGGAGTAAAATTATCTCTCCAGACGAAAAAAGAACCATAGCATTCCACGAAGCTGGTCACGCAACCGTAAGTTGGATGCTTCCACACGCAAACCCTCTATTAAAGGTAACCATTATCCCAAGAGGAAGAGCACTTGGGGCAGCCTGGTATCTGCCGGAAGAGAGACAAATTACCACTACCGAACAGATGATGGATGAAATGGCAGCAACTCTAGGAGGAAGGGTTGCAGAGGAGATTATAAACGGAAAGATATCAACCGGTGCACTTAGTGATCTTGAAAAAATAACTAAACAGGCTTACGCAATGGTCTCTTACCTTGGAATGAGTAAAGAGGTTGGAAACATCTCCTTCTATGATTCATCGGAATCAGGAGGATTTAACCTGGGCAAACCATATAGCGAAAAAACTGCTGAGCTTATTGATTCAGAGGTTAAAAAATTCATAGAAGAGGCTCACAAAATGGCCAAGAAAGTACTGTTAGAAAACAGAGAGGGTTTTACAAAGCTTGCGGAGCTTCTTTTGGAGAAAGAGGTTATATTTGCAGAAGATTTAGAGAACATTTTTGGCAAAAGAGTTGGAAAACAACCTGTAGAATAGTATGAACAATACGGTGATAAGAACATTAAGCGGACTTGTCTTCCTATTAATTATGATAGGCTCTCTGCTTATTGGCCCTATCGCTTATGCAGCTGTTATACTTTTTATTATTGCAGTTGTAATGCACGAATATCTTGAGATCAGTCTTGGTAAAAGCTACAGAATACCAAGACTTTTAGCAATTTTCACAGGCCTATCTCTCTTCCTGATTATGTTCCTTATAATGGAATACAAACTTGAAGCTAGGTTCCTGTTGATAGCCCTTATTCCACTTTCAGCAACATATATATCACTTATATGGGAAAAAGAGACTGAGTCATATCATAAAAACCAATACCTTGCTGGATCTGTGCTATATACAGCTCTTCCATTTGCCCTTACTACACTTATTGTATACAAAGAGAACGGGACATTTGACGGAACTACACTCCTCTTCTTCTTTATAATTTTATGGGTATCTGATATTGGTGCTTACGTATTCGGAATGCTTTTCGGACAAAAAAACGGACATAAGCTTTTCCCCTCTATATCACCCAAAAAATCCTGGGAGGGATTTTACGGAGGATTGGGTTCAGCGATTTTATTTGCCATAATTATTTACATCTCCGGACTATCAGACTTTAACATTTTTCACACACTCATAATTGCTGTAATTATTAATATAACAAGCGTTTTAGGAGACCTTGCCGAATCCCAGTTTAAAAGAAACTTTGGAGTAAAAGATTCGGGTTCACTTATGCCCGGACACGGAGGACTTCTTGACAGATTTGACGGAGCATTAACCTCCTTTCCACTTGCAATAGCTTATATCAAACTGCTTTCACTTTTTTAACATATGAAAATTCATAAAGAGGGATATAAAATAATACTCAATAGCTTCCTAATACTGGCTATCCCGGTAGTGGCAATCTATTTCATTTTTCCTAACGGAAATACGTTTTGGTACACACTAATTGCCGCTACAATTTTATTCAGTCTCATAGTACGGTTCTTTAGATTCCCCAAAAGAATTCCACAAACAGACGACAGAGTTGTATTAGCACCCGCAGATGGGAAAATAGTTATTGTTAAAGAGGTTTATGAAGGAGAGTACCTGAAGGAAAACTGCATTCAAGTATCTGTATTTATGAGCGTCTTCAATGTTCATATCAACTGGTTTCCAATAAAAGGGGAGGTTAAGTATTACAAATATCATCCGGGAAGATACCTTGTAGCGATGCATCCAAAATCATCAGAAAAAAATGAAAGAACCTCTATTGTAGTCCAAAACGGAGAGGTTAAGGTGCTTTTTAGGCAAATTGCAGGCTATCTTGCAAGAAGGATTGTTTGTTATGCAAAAGAGGGAAATGTAGCTAAACAGGGTGAGCAGGTAGGCTTTATTAAATTTGGATCAAGGGTTGATCTATTCCTCCCTTTGGACTCAAGAATTCAGGTGACAAAAGGACAAAATGTAAAGGGTACACAAACAATAATAGCCACACTTCCGGAACCCAGGAAAGAAGATAACGAAGAAATAGTTTCTTAAATAATATAAGATGACATCTCAAGGGCAGCTTCGGCTGCCTTTTTTTCTGCGTCAGATGCAAAGTCATCCCCTTTACCGGCGAAAATTATATTTCTGGAGATATTTACTAGAAGTCCACATCTTGAGTTCATCCCTGCTTCTGCCACCTCAGCAATTGTTCCACCCTGAGCTCCCACTCCCGGCACAAGAAAAAAGTGGTCAGGAGCAAGTCTCCTAATCTCAGCAAGTTTTTCAGGTCTTGTAGCTCCAACAACAAACATAAGTTTATCCGGACTCCCCCACTCAACCCCCTTCTCAATTACCTTTTTGTATATCTCTAACTCAAAATCGGCAGCAGATGGATTTGATGTAAGAGCAAGTATAATTGACCACTTACCCTCGTATTTTAAAAATGGCTCAATTGAATCCCTTCCCATATAGGGAGCAAGAGTCACTGCATCAAAGTCCATTCTCTCAAAGAAAGCCTTAGCGTATCTGTCGGCAGTATTGCCAATATCACCCCTTTTAGCATCGGCAATAATAAATAAAGAGGGGTCCACTTTACGAATATAATCAACTGTCCTCTCCAGCTGTTCCCAGCCGGAGGCACCTTCTGCCTCATAGAAGGCCAGATTTGGTTTATAAGCGACGGCATATTTATGCGTGGCGTCAATTATGGCTTTGTTAAACTCAAATATAGGTTGTTTAACAGAGGAGAGAGATAGAGGAAAAAGAGCAGGATCCGAATCCAGTCCAATACAGAGGAAGCTCCTTTTTCTTTTAATATTCTCAAATAACTGCTCTCTATTCATTGCTCACCCAGATTCGTTACTATCCTGATTACTCTCCTGATTCCTTAAGTCTCTCTGCATTCTCGGCAATTTGCAGCAGATCAATAACCTCCTGTACAGCTCCATCCATAAAAACTGGAAGATTGTACATTGTGTAGTTAATTCTGTGATCTGTCACCCTTGACTGAGGATAATTGTATGTACGTATTTTTGCAGATCGGTCACCTGTAGATACCATTGTCTTTCTTTTGGCAGAAATCTCATTCAGGTACTTTTCATACTCAAGGTTATAAAGACGAGTTCTGAGCTCCGCCAGTGCTTTGTCGTAGTTTTTTATCTGCGACTTTTCATCCTGGCACTGAACCACAATTCCTGTAGGCATATGGGTTAGCCTGATTGCAGAATAGGTTGTGTTAACCGACTGTCCCCCAGGTCCTGACGAACAGAAAGTATCTTTTCTAACATCACTAATATTGAGCTCAATATCAAACTCTTCTGCCTCCGGCAAAACTGCCACCGAGGCAGCTGAAGTATGAACTCTTCCCTGAGTTTCTGTTTGAGGAACCCTCTGTACCCTGTGCACACCACTCTCATATTTAAGAACACCATAAACGCCCCTACCAGAAATCTTGCAGATTATCTCCTTAAAACCTCCGGATGTGCCTTCACTCTGGCTGTTAATCTCCAGCTTCCATCCCTTTCTCTCAGCAAACTTAGCATACATTCTAAATAGGTCTCCGGCAAAAATTGAGGCTTCGTCACCACCGGCTCCAGCCCTAATCTCAACAATTGCATTTTTAGCATCCTGAGGATCTGCAGGAATAAGAAGAAGTTTAATCTCCTCCTCCATAGCAGGAAGAGCCTCCTCAATCATAATCACCTCCTCCTTAGCCATCTCTCTTAACTCCTCATCCTTTTCGTTCTGAAGTATATCCTTGGCATTCTCCAAGTCAATTATCATACTTCTGTATTTATTACCCACCTCAACAAGAGGCTCAAGATCCCTGTACTCCTTGTTTAGAGAGACATATCTCTTCATATCCGACATAACATCCGGATCTGATATCTGTGCAGATATACTTTCAAATTTTTCTTTAAGTCCCTCCAGTTTGGAGTATAGATTGTTATCGCTCATATTTCGTTGTCAAATTGGATGCAAAATTAGTGAAATTAGTTGATTCCCGGAATTTTATTAAGTAAGCACTCTTTTATACCTGATTCTCAATACATTTCTATCGTTGTCAAAGTCAGAAGATATTATCCTAACCCTTCCAATTTCAGAAGTATTGTTAACGTGTACTCCAATACAGGGGCATAGATCATAATCGCCTATCGAAATTATTCTCACTAAATCTCCAGCCTCAGGCGGAAGTTTATCTGTATTTACAATTTTTTCCGCCTCCTCTCTTGATATAAAAGACTCCTTTACATCAAGGTTTGCAGAGATAACCCTATTCACCTCTCTCTCAAGGCCGACTATCTCCTCCTCACTCAATGGTCTCTCAAAATGGTAATCAACCTTTGACTTCTTCCTCTCAATATGATTACTGAATGACCTCTTAGTCCCAAACATCCTCACCATTGTCTGATTAATAATGTGTTCAGCTGTATGCATTGGAGCGTTGTAGTCTTTCTTGGGCTCGTTTATTTCCATAATAATTTCTGTTTACTTGTAAAGATAATTATTTTACGAGAGTTTTTCCTCCTCGCTCACTTCGTTCGCTGTGGCGGAGACTCCTTCAGTTTACATCTGGCAATCTTACTGCATTCACAGAGTATCCGCACAACTTCCGGAGTTTTTCCTCCTCGCTCATTTCATTCGCTGTGGCGGAGACTCCTTCAGTT
>JAQVRQ010000027.1:0-1396 GCA_028700975.1 Bacteroidales bacterium
ATAAAGAATGCCAGCATTGATTTTTCAATATCAGTAAGAGCGACTATGTTTTTATTACTCTTCACTATCAGCACTCTGCATAAAGCGCAATAAGGATAACCGAATGAAGGGAAATAGCTATGGCTATCTGGGTTTTCAAAGTAGTAATTGGTCATTGAAACTATACTGCCGGATAATCTGTCAAGCTGTTCAATGCTCATCTTGGGTGTAAAATACTCAGTACTCAAGAGAAGCTCAAGATAATTCCTGTCCATAAATGAATTCACATTACTAATCTCACCTTTATAAAGCATAGTCCTTGCTTCTGAGACATCAGGCCTAAGATTTTCATAAAGCTTAAGCAATGCCCCAGGGCCGTACTTCCTTTTAGAAAGCTCAGTCAACCCGTTATAATTATCAATAATAGAGAGTATTCCGTCATAAGATGAAGTTGAAAAACCGCCCCAAACAATAAAGTCCCACCTTAACGGATAGTACATACAGGTATGTGAAAGTCCCTCAGTTGTTAATTTGGCCAAAGCCTCCTCCGGAATTTGAAATTCATCAATCCTTTGCTGATAGTTTTCAAATTGGTACCAGTAATTTGGTTCCTCACAAAATCCATAATTATATACATATCCTGTGAATTTCCCGTCAACGACATCCCTATCCAGCGATTCGCCCTCGGCCAGAGGCTTTTCGCAAGAAAATAGTAGCACTATTACGGCAGAAAGAACAGCTATAAATTTTTTCATCAATTGAATATTAACAACGTAAAGTTAACAATTATAATTATCCACACTTTTTATTAAAAGATATGTTGCTGAATGTCAAGCAGAGTAATGAAATTCGTGCTTTATAAATTAAAATTTAAATATTTCTCTAAATTTTTGGTTAACAAATAGTTGGAAATTGAGAAAAATGTAATAACTTTATTTTATAAATGTATTAATAGTTATTTCGTAAACACTATTATAAAGACACTTCTTAACAATTAAGCTATATGAAAAAAATATTTATTTTATTAGTCGCTATTATAACTCTTATGAGTTGCAGCAAAGAAGACCAACAGGGGACAACTCTTGAATTAAAGATTACAAAACAACCAGTATTTACACAAAGCACTTCAGTTGTTTCATCATCTTTTACCGGTACAATTATTGGGACACAACAACCTATAACTGTAATTATTGAATGGTTTGTTGAATCAGCTCATCAGGAAAATCCTATGTATCTCTCTACTCAATTCGTTACATTTAACGAAGGAACCACAGTAGCAAAAGAGACATTAAATCCTGTTAAAGATCCATATTATTCAAATCCCTCTTATTACTGGGTTAGATTTAGTTGGTCAGATAGCAATGGAATCCAATATGTTGTAAGCGAAAAAGTATATTGTGGAAAATAACATACTTAT
>JAQVRQ010000027.1:1496-23459 GCA_028700975.1 Bacteroidales bacterium
AGCTCCTCGTCTAGGACTTGAACCTAGGACCCCCTGATTAACAGTCAGGTGCTCTAACCAACTGAGCTAACGAGGAATTTTAATTCCGTTTTGGGAGTGCAAATGTAAGTGGAATTTTATAAAAGTCCAAATCTTTGTTGCAATTTTTTTTAACTTTGTCAACAGATAAAAGGCATTATGGATATTCAACTGATTTCGGAGCTTCTTATTGAGCTGATAATGGATAATGACAGGGTTTCACTACCTGGTATGGGCAGCTTTATCGCAGAACCTGCACCGTCTGTTTTCTCGGATAAAGCTACTATTATTCACCCTCCGGTAAGAAGGGTATTTTTCAGAAGCAAAGAGACCTGGAATGATGGACTTCTAGAAAGCAAATATGCTCAGAAAGTTGGAGTAAGGGAGGAGAAAGCAAGATCTTTTATTGAGCAATTTATTAAAGCTCTAAATACAGAGCTTGAGCTTAAGAAAAAAGTTGACTTCCCGGGATTTGGCTATATGAGAATTAATGAAAGGGGAACTTACTCATTTATCATTGATAAAGAGCTATTTATAAGCAAAGACTCCTTTGGATTAGAGCCAATTAAATTGAAGATTCTTGAGAAACCAGGCAATATCGAAAATCTCAAAACCAGAAAATTAAGAACATTCTCTGAAGAGAGGGTTATAAAAAGCCTCTCTTCAAAAAAGAGAGGCTTTAAGCTTCAGCTTCCAAAATCTACTGTAAAATGGGCTTTAATTATTGTAGGTGTTGCTCTGATATCTCTTTTATTGATAGTATTCAGTGATCAACTTAAACCTCTTTGGGAAATTCTATTATACAGCAAGGAGGAGAGAGAAATACTCAAATCAATTACTAAATAACTCTCTATCTTCCTCCTCTATATCCTTTACCTTGTTTTCCACTTCCGTAATTTGCTCCTGGATTATCACCATTTTGGGTATAAGTACACTCTCCGTTTCTATTAACACTACCTCTTTTGGGGCTGTTACCATTGAGTCTGTTTCTGTTGTTGGTAGTCTCTCCATTATTGAGGTATCTGTACATTTTTCCCTGTTCAAATCCATTTTCAATAACAGATCTAAATTGCTCCTCTGTCATTATCATTGCCTGATAGTATCCTCCCAAGGCTGTGATTTGCCTTACAGCTGCTCTTAAATGGTTTTCGGATGCCTTAGCTAAGTTTTCAATAACAACCTTAATATTTGGATTTGTAATATCGTTCAAAACTTCACCATAAGATACAATATTCTCTTCCTCTAAGAATGCCATCACTTTAAATGCTTCAAGCGCTGTATTACCCTGAAGAAGCAACTTTTCATACCTAGCCATTCGAGCTGTGTCTGCAAACTGACCATAATCTTCAAGTGCTGGGTATTCAATTTCGTAATATGAGAAAAGAGTCTCAGCTGCTCTTATATGATTTGACTCGGCCCTGAAAACGTTGTCAAATGTTTTTAGTTGATAGATATCAAAAAATGCTTTATAAAGGTCTCTAGAGAGTTTTTCATCCTCTCTAACAGCAAAAATAAATTCTATCTCTTCAGCATTAAGATCTGCTGTAGAATCGAAAGTGGGTGTTATACCACTAAGATTAAAAGTGCTTATACCATCACTTTTAACCTCAAGTACCGGAACTGGAACACCGGAATTCATTATCTCTTCTGTCTCTGTAAGATTAGACATCTTCTCACAAGAGATAGACAGCAAACCCATTGTTGCTATCAAAAAAATATTTTTATAGATTGACGTTTTCATTAGTAGGATTGTTAAAATTGTTTATACTCTTCTAACACTATACCGCACAGAGTTGTATCTACCCTACCTTTTTAAAAAGATATTTCCAGATAAATTGCAGGAGAGAATGGGACTGCTTCTGCGTAAAGGTTTGTCAAAAGAGTACTCTCAACTCCACCTCCCTGCCCCTTGCTGAGAATAGGTACAATCTCAAGAGTCTTTTTATTTTGTGTGTTGAGGACATTTAAAACAGATACTCCTGTCCTAAAATTAACCCTCTTAATCGAAAATTCATATGTAGCTGAGAGGTCCAATCTACTATATTCAGGCGTTCCCAATGAGGAGTACCTTCCGGAACCAAACGAGTCCAAATAACCATTACCAAATACAAAGCCTGCGCTCAACCAGAATGGAGATAGATTTATAACAGCTCCTGACTTTATTTCAAATGGACTATATTTATAGCTAAATGTATCTGAATAGACTTCATTTGCAACGCCGTATGTAGCAGAGGCAAAAAGTTGACTTCCTCTGTACTCCCATTTCATAAAAAGATCCGCTCCGGTTATATTCATTTGACCGGACAATAGATAGGCACCCTGATTGCTCCTTATAATCTGGGAGATTCCACTGCTTCTTTTGTTAAATGCTTCAACAGAAATATTAAATTTATTATTGCTCCAGCTTATTCCAGCAATTGAGTGCATAGAGGAGACCACCGGAGAGTCGCCGGAACCATACAATTTCCAAACAGAGATTGGTGCTGTCTCCTCAAATATTTCAATTACTTTACCTACAAACTGGTTATAAAGACCCCAGGCTAAATTCATTTTAAATCCGCCAGAAAGATCAATGTTAATTGCAGCTCTAGGTTGAAAATAGAATTTGCCGGAAAAATAATCGGCTCTAAGTCCCCCTTTAGCCGTGATATTTTTGAATATAAACTCCTGATCCGCAAAAAAAGATGCTCTATATGCTTCAAGAGAGACAATAGAGTCTCCAACAAAATGGCGATATCCCTCCAAACCGGCTGTAAATTTTCCATTTTTAAACAGATGGCGATTATATAAAACCTTTAGAAATGTTTCGGAGATATCCTGATCAACATTTATTTCATTATATTTCCATAAATTTTTATCCCTGGCTCTGATGATTTTCTTACTATCATTTGCCAGTACTGAATGGCCTCCCTTAAAAGTAAAGAGATCGCCATTATTCATATTAAATGATAACTGTGCTGACCCAACAAATTGTCTATTCTTTTCGTAAGCCTCCACCTGAGCATTGTCATTATCCAAATTGTATGAAAAATCGTCCATAGAAGCAAGTAATGATACTCTATAACTACCTCTTGCAGTAGTACTTCCTGAATACAATATGTTAGCATCCCTGAATTTGTAATCTGGATCTACTCTAACCTCATTTTTTGAAGATCTGCCCTCAACTGAGATAGGTGAGAATAATCCATAAAAAGTTTGTCTGTATGAAGCTGAAAGCACGCTGTTTTTTCCGACAGGAATAGAGGAGAAAATATTTGCAGTTTGATTATTTAAGTTTAGTTTCAAATCTACCCTCTTTCTGTTTCCTGATATGCCTGTTATCTCTGCTAGTGCACCAGTTTGATTACCAAACTGGGGGCCATAGGCTCCTTTATGCAACCTAATATCTTTTACCATAAAGGGATTTACAAGGCTAATCTGCTCATTGTATCCATTCATTGCGAATAATCTGGCCCCATCGAATAAGAGAGAGCTTTCACCTGGCTTACTGCCCCAAACAGATAGCCCACCCTGTTCTCCTACTGCCCGGACACCCGGCATCATTCTCATTAAATTAAAAATTGAATTATCACCATTACCCGGCAAATAGGCTGCGACAATATGATTAATCTTCATTACACCCGGTTCATCTCCGCTTTGTAATGCGTTACCCGTTTCATAACCCTCAAGTAAAGCCTCTTTCAACAATATTGTAGAAGATTTAAGAGAGACGAGAATACCTTCCGATGGATATTGAAGAGTTAAATCACGTCCTACATAGCCTAGGTACCTCACTTTCAGTTTAACAGGGGCTTCCAAAACTGGTATTGAAAAATAGCCCTTATCGTCTGTCATATATCTCCTATCATCATACATAACAAGTGCATAAGGAAGCGTCTCACCTGTAACCTCATCAATTATTTTCCCTGAGACTCTCAGAATCCCAGAAACAGGAATAATTACTGTCACACCATTTATAAATTTAATTTTAAACGGTAGTCCGGCCAGAAGATATGTTACTGCATCACTACCTGTATTAAAGGTAGAGTCTACAGAAACAGAGTATTTATCAAGGTCCCTCTGATTAAAAGATAACATTATTCCAGTGGAGTCTGAAACAACAGAGATAGCCTCTCCCAATGGTTTGGATTGAAGGGATAAATGAAAACTTTGGGCACTAATAACAGATGAGTACCCAAGAACAAATAATATTATGGTTAAAAACGTTCTCGTAATAAAAAATTAGTTTACAATAAAATGTTTCTCATCCTCTTTATGTATAGTAAGAGAAAATGGCAGCGTGACAATTTCAAGCAACTCATCTACATTAATATCTGATGAGAATTTTCCACTATAAAAAAGATTCTCTGTCCCCTTTTGAATGATTACAACGTTATACTGCCTCTCTATCTCTCTTAAAACATCATATAGCGGGGTTGAGTTATAATTAAACCTTTTCTCCATCCACGAAGATGTATACTCGGCTTGAGAAATCTCTTTTTTTATCAAAGTTAAGCTATCGCTCAATTCAACATATTCACCTGCTCCAATAATTACCTGGCTCTGTCTACTGCTGGCAAGAGTTACCTTAACGCTCCCGGAAGTGCAGGCAACACCCAGCTTAGCATCTCTTGTAAATAGGTTAAAAGTGGTTCCAAGAACCTCAACAATTCCTGTTTTACTGCTGACAGTAAATAGCTTTCCCTTTTCTACTTCAAAATAGGCCTCTCCTTCAAGATATAGCTCTCGTCCGGTAAACCATAATAAAGGTTTATAAGAGACTCTTGAATCTGCATTTAAATGGACAACTGACCCGTCCGGCAATAAAAATTTGGAATGCTCTGCCATTCCAGTTGAAAAATGGGTTTTGTAAAAAAAAGGCGTCAACATCAAAAAAATTATAGCAGCAGCATAAGAGGCGTACCTTAAGTAAATTGTAAGAGGTCTGGAAACAACGATTCTCCTAGGGCGAGTTTCTAAGTGGGCAAAATTCTCCTGCCATATCTGCTCCTTTGAGCTACCCCACTTTGGATCAATTCTAAATTTTATTCCCATAACTCCCTTTATTAATAGTTCAAATCCCTCTTTAAAAGGCTCAAAGCTGCGCTAATTCTTTTTTCCACAGCCTTTACGCTGATTTTCAATCTTACAGCAATCTCTTCATACTTTAGATCTTCGTTTCTGCTCATTAAAAATGCCACTCTCTGCTTTTCTCCCATCTTTGTAAGTGTTTCTGAATAACGTCTTGCCAACTCTGAGTATTCAATATTTTGATTTGTATCAGAAATGGCTCCTGATATTGAAACTGAAGAAGAGAAATCCACCTCTCTCTTTTTCCGTCTAAACTTACTTACAATCATATCAGATGCAATCTTGTAGAGAAGAGCTCTATCTTTAACAGGATCTATTGACATCTGCTTCTCCCAGATTCTCATAAAAAGATCCTGTGCAACATCAGATGCCAGCTCACTATCCGCACATCTGTAGTACAAATATCTTCTTATTGCATCAAAATGCATATCAAAAAGAACTTTAAACTGCTCCTTACTCAAATTATTCAAAGCTTTGATTATATACCGAATAAAATTGCATTTACCCTACCTTTTTTTTCTGAATTGCCCGGGGGTTGTACCGGTCTCCTTTCTGAATGCTCTAAGAAGAGAGTTCACAGATGCAAAGCCGGACTCTTCAGCGATATAATCCAGAATGTGATTTTCTTCTAAAAGAAGTAGCTTCTTTGCATATTCAACCCTGTAATGGTTTACAAAATCTGTAAATGTTGTATTGAACTCCACATTTACAACAGAGGAGATATAAGATCTGTTTGTCCCCAGTTCGGCAGATACATCAGTGATTCTCAAGTCTGTTCTTCTAAAAATCTCTTTCTCAGCAAAAAGGGCATAAAGGTCATTCTTAAGCTTTTCTCTTGTCTTTTCCTGAATACCCAAGGAATTGTCTTTATGTTCATCTTTTATATCTGACTTTGATTCAGACGAGTCAATATTGAAATCAATTACTGAGAATTTTTGAGAAAAGCCTGTGTGTCCAATATAGAAAAGCATTACAGAGAATGCTAAGGAGGGTATAACCAGAAGGGCTGTTGACTCTGCAAAATACTCCCTCCCAATAATACCGGCACTCATTGAGAGCACTCCTGTAAAAAGTAGAAGGATAAGCATTCTATTTAGCCAGTCCAGTTCTCTCCCTTCAGTAGAGGAGTAATATTCATTAATTTTTTTATGATACTCTCTGATAAGTCGGCTTCCATATACAAGAACCAATGGCACTTGAACAACAAATATTAATCTTGCAAACTTCCCTGCAACCTCAATAAAATTCGGGAAAAACAGGTGAGTAGATAAAACAAGAAAAGAGCCTATTATTGATGGTATAAAGAGGTATAAATTGTTTACGGAGATTCTTGGCTCCTTTGCAATTGATTTAATATAAATGTAAAAAAGGGGGTAAACAGATAGTAATGCAAAAGTATAGAGTGGGTCAAAACGTGCGTATAATTCACAATAACCATAAAAAAAGAGTGCGTGAGAAAAGTATAAAATTGTAGAGAGACCCATAAATATGGTCAGAAGCCTCAGAGATGTTTTGTTGTTTTTAAAATCTACAGACAAGACCACTGTCCAGAAAAAACAAACAAAAAAGGGTAGCAGTGAAATTATATCTTTAAACATAGGGCTATATTTGCATATTCAAAGTTATAAATAATGATGAATAAAGAATGATGGCAGACAAGGAAAACTAACCCCCAATTTCCCAGGTCTGCCATCGCAGTGACTTTTGCAACCACTTTTGTAATACAAATATAAAAATATTTTTAATATTTATAATAATTTTAACTTTTTTTGCAGGAATCTGTGACCTTTTTGTAACATTTCATTACTATTAATAAGTTTTTAGTGACAAATAAGTATTTAGAAAATTTTAAGATAGCTGGACCGATTATTCTTTCACTCGCTGGACAATCAATTGTCCAAATTGCAGATAGTGTAATGGTTGGAAGGACGGGAGCAGTTCCTTTGGCGGGAGTCTCCTTTGCAGGCGCAATCATTATGAATGTAATGGTAATAGGACTTGGACTCACCATTGGGCTCACTCCTATTGCTGGTATGCACTGGGCTAGAAACGAATTTAGGCGAGTCTCGGGATATTTTCAAAATTCACTCTCTGTCAACTTAATATTTTCACTACTTCTTGTAGTTCTTCTTTTCGCAATTGCTCCATTAATGCCCTATCTGGGACAACCTGATGAGGTAACATCCATAGTCTACTCCTACTACGTTATGGTATCCTTATCTCTTATCCCGATGATGATTTTTCTTACAGGAAAACAATTTCTGGAAAGTGTGGGAAATACCCATATATCAATGTATATAACATTATTAACAAATGTTGTTAATATTATTCTTAACTATCTTTTCATATACGGCAAAATGGGTTTTCCGGCAATGGGGATAGATGGTGCTGGTTTGGCAACTTTAATTTCCAGATTACTTATGCCATTAATACTTTTCATTGCTATAAACAGAAAGGTAGGTTACAGAAGGTTTGTTAAGATGTTTAGAATTGCACACTTTTCAAATAAGGAGCATATCCATCTTATCAAAATAGGGCTTCCAATTTCCGGACAAATGGTGATAGAGTTCTTCTCTTTAAGCGCAATCACATTTATGATGGGATGGATGGGGACAAAATCGCTTGCTGCAAACCAGATAGTTCAAACAATGATTAACTTCACATTTATGATCGCGAACGGAGTAGCAGCAGCCTCTACAATACTGGTAAGCCACTCTACCGGAATGGGAGATATTCCGGGTGCCCGAGCAAGAGGCTTCGCAGGCATCAGATTATCTACTATTGTTATGGGCACAGCTGCCCTTCTCTTTCTGTTTTTCGGGGAAGAGATTGCAACTCTCTTCACTACAGATAAAGAGGTTATAGCCATTGCTGTAAAAATTTTCTACGTTGTAGCTGTTTTTGAAATATTTGATGGACTTCAGGTTACTGCTCTTGGCGCTTTAAGGGGATTGACAGACACTAAGAGACCAATGTTTATCGCAATATTCTCATACCTCTTTATATCTCTGCCTGTTGCATACATTGGAGGCTTTGTACTTAATCTAGGTGAAGCTGGACTTATGTCTGGTTTTGCCTTTGGACTTCTAGTTGCAGCGACACTTTTCATCAGAAGATTCTCTGCTCTCACAAAATAATTGATTATTTTTGGGATATGAAAAGATCCAAACGAAGCAACAGACTAAAGATTCTTTTTTTCGCGTCTGTTGTCATTATAATTATATCGGTATCATCAGGAATTAAAAGCACAGCATATTCATACGAAGAGGAGGAGGATATCCCGGAGATTTCACTAAATCTTCTAATAAGTAACGAACTCAATAATTTAGAGGAAACAAAGAAACTTGATTCACAAATCGAGCGTTTTATGAGGCAATGGCAACTAAAGGGAGCCTCATTAGCTGTTATGAAGAACGAAAAGCTAATCTACTCCAAAGGCTATGGCTGGGCAGATGAAGAGGCTGGGTTAAGTATGGAACCAAGTAATATTCTCAGAATAGCCTCTCTTTCAAAACTCATTACGGCCTCAGGTATAATGAAACTTGTTGAAGACTCCGTTTTATCATTAGATAGTAAGGTATTTGGAGAGGGAGGGTTACTTCCCTTTCCATCCGATGATGAGATTAGAGATTCTAGGGTAAAGAGAATAACAATTGAACATCTTCTAAGGCATAAAGCCGGTTTTACATTAAGAGCAGGAGACCCTATGTTCAGTACTACTTTAATGTCTCGTAGATTAAAGATCGATACTGTCCCTAATAATGATCAAATTATTAAATACTGCGCAACAGGCAGACTTGGGTTTGCTCCGGGAAATGGGACCAGATACTCAAATTTAGGATATGTCATACTCTCAAGAGTCATTGAAGAGGTTACAGGTATGAGCTATGAAAACTACATTAAAGATAACATCCTTAAACCGGCCGGAATAAGCGATATGCATATTGCACACAATTTCTACGAGGATAGATATCCAAATGAAGTTAAATACTATGAACCATCAAACGAGCCTTTAGTAGAGGCATATGATGGAAGTAAAAGAATGGTCCAGAGATGTTATGGAGGAAATAACATCAGAGCTCTTCAGGGAGCAGGAGGCTGGGTTGCATCGCCATCTGAAATTTTACTTTTTGTAGCCTCAATCGACGGAAAAAGCGGAATAAAAGATATTCTTTCACAAAAGAGCATCTACACGATGACAAACAGCACACCCCAAATATTGCCTATAGGTTGGGCAAAAGCAACCTCATCTGGTGAGTGGTCTAGAACCGGAACACTATCCGGTTCAAGCGCACTTCTAAAATATCAGAAAAACGGCGTCTCTTGGGTACTTATAACCAATACCAGCTCCTGGAAAGGCTCCCGTTTCCCCAGACAAATTGACAATCTCATAAAGACCGGACTCACCAAAATTACTGAGTGGCCTGACAGAGATCTTTTTGAGCTTAGAACTCAACAGTAATACCTATTGAAGGCAATATGGTGCCCTCAGTTAGAGCAATTCTTTTCATCTCATATCTCTGCTCAGATATTGGAGCATCCGGATTAATGATTGTACCTGTACTAACAAGGACATCACCGGTTTTATAGTCAAAATTTGTTACATTCTGAATATCCAAATATAGCTTTAAAGCAAATTTTCTAAAGAAAAATTCTTTGTCAATCCTTAAATCCAGTTGATTAAATATCCCCAGATATTGAGAATTATATAATGAATAATTTGGATAGGCTCTACCTGACGCATCCCAAGCCAATACAAGCGAAGACTTATCCTCGTCCAGCGGAGTGTATGGGGTTCCACCTGAATAGCGGTATTTTACACCCACATAAAAATCAAGTGGCAATTTATATCCAGCAGAGAGTGTTAACAATCTTTTATTATTCCAGGTTCTTGATATCCAACTATTATCACTATCTCTATACTGGCTTCTAAAAAGAGTCAAAGATCCCAGTAGATTTAGTTTGTCCGAGAGAAACCATCTTGCAGAGAACTCTACACCATAAGACCTGCTTTTCAATGTAGAGGTTACCTCCTCATTTCCGGAGACACCGTAGTTTACACCTTTACCCTCAACAGGTATGGAGTCTCTAACAGACCACATCCCATTGAAATTATTTCTGTAAAAGAGCTCTGCAGCAAGTTGAACACCATTGCTATTCCTGTAATCAATCCCTGCAGATATCTGGTCTGAACCAATATATTTAAGATCTCTGTTTATAAGATCTCCTTGCATATCTCTAAAACCCATTGCAGTATAAGGAGGCAATTGATAATACCTTCCTACACCGGCATTGAGATAAAGATTGGTAACCATTTCATAAGAGAGTGACAATCTTGGGGAAAACTGCTTAAATATATTAGCCATCTCATTTGAATAGGTATTACCATCAAATCTAACACCAAGATTTGCAACAAATCTTTTGTTAGGAGAAGTGTAATTTGCATTGGCAAATGCAGAGTACTTTAAAAAACTGAGCTTACTGTTATAATCTATTATTACTGGATTTTCAAGAAAAATCTTCTGATAAGTATTATTTGAATAAAGCGGAAGTTCAACACCCAAGCCTGTTACCACTCTAAAATCTCCAAATCTGACAAGGTTCTCAGCTCTGAATTTAGTCTCCTGCTCTACAGATCTGTATTTGAGAGCGAGATTCTCTTCAGATGAATCATCATTGTTTGAGTATTTTGTGTTTCTGTTGTTAAGATAGCTTTGACTCAAATATAGGCTAAGATTATTCCTGCCATAATAGTATTTATAAACCAAGCCTGTTGTAAAAACCTCCTGCTGTATTACAGGCAGATATGCCAGAATATACTCATTAGACTCCTTTCCGCCTGTATCATCATTTAAAGTCATGTTGTCCAACCCGCCCAACGCTATAAAAGTCAACTCATGTTTGTTGTCAAACCTGGTCTTTAACTTAACCTGCATGTCAGTAAAAGTTGGTAAAAAAGGGAGGTTAATAGCCCTAAAAAGAAATTGCAGGTACGAGATTCTCGCAGAGACCAGATAGTTTGTCCGTTTAGTAAGGTGCCCATTTGAGCCGAATCCCGCCTCGGATGCGCCTACTGTAAATTTATATGTATTGTTTAGCGGATCACCATCCTTTAGTTTAAAGTCCAGGACTGAACTTATAGCACCCCCTCTGGCAACCGGAAAAGAGCCACCATAGAAATCCACCTCGCGGATAAAGTCGGCATCAATAATTCCAACCGGTCCACCTGATGAACCCTGAGTACTAAAGTGGTTAATTGATGGCACCTCAATACCATCCAGAAAATATTTATTCTCTGCAGGACCACCGCCTCTTACCAGGATATCATTTCTGAAACCTCCGCCCGCTACATTACCTACCCCGGGCAGAGAGGTAACCACTCTGGATATATCTCTGTTTGCACCGGGATTCCTCTCAATTTCCTGTATACCGATGGTTCTCTGAGAGAGGGGAGTTTCAGGAATTCTCCTGAATGGGTCTGCCTTTGGTTTTACAGTAACAGCACCCAGCTGAAGACTCTCCTCCTCGAGCTCTACGTTTACAAAGGCTCCCTTAATTGAGAGCATTACCTCCTCTGTAATGTACTGGTTATATCCCAGCAAATCTACCTGAAGGCGATACATCCCTGCAGGAAGTTTATCAAGAGTAAATGCCCCAAGCGAGTCGGTGATAGCAAATTTTGAGCCCTGAAATACAGATACTGTAGCAAAAGAGACAGGTTCTCTGGTTAACTTGTCAATAACCCGTCCCTTTATGGAATAATCAGCAGCAAATGCCTGTATATTAATTAATAACGAAAATAAAACTAATACGTAACTAAGTTTTTTTATTTTCATAATTGTTATTTGTCTATGAAATTTTCACAGACAAACAATCTCACCGCTAAATGGTTCACTAATTGTTAAAAATGAGTGTAGTTTGTATTAAAATAATAACTTTAAATCCTCAAATTATAGTTATGGCAAACGGTCAGCAGGAAATAGAAGTCAGAAGAATTGAAATAAAGGACGTTGAGATATTAACAAAGTATCGTCTTGACTATCTTGAAGAGATGCAGGGAAGAATGATTGAAGAGTATAAAGCAATACTGGAGAAAGAGCTAAATAACCATTTTAAATCTGAAATAGCTCACGATAGGATCTTTGCATATATGGCTAAAAGAGGAGAGTTAATCATAAGCTTTGGGGCAATGGTAATTAAAAGAATTCCCGGGGACTCATCAAAGCCTATTTATCTTGAAGGTGATATTCTAAATATGTTTACTATCCCTCAGGAGAGGCGAAAAGGAATATCATCGCTTATTCTTCAGGAGTTGATTAATGAAGCAAGGAGGAGGGGAATAAGCAAAATTTCTCTACATACATCAAAAGATGGAGAGAAACTTTACAGAAAATTTGGATTCAGCGAACCAACATATCCTGTGCTGGAGCTTACACTACCTTAAGCCAATAATTGACTCACTCATTAATACTTTTTACCCCTTCAATAACATTTTTACCATTAAACAATTTCTCAAAAAATATTTTTACTGATTCAAATTTTTTAAAATTGATAGAATGAAAACCCTCAATAAGAGACTCAGGTTTATTGCTCTTTTTGTTTCACTTTTTAACATTAGCATCGCAAAAGCACAAGGTCCAGAACTACAATATTTTTATAGCGAGAAAACACTAATTCCCTGGTCAGAATCTTATATCAAATTCAAAAGCGGCAGTCAGATGAATTTTGGGTTTTTCCCTCTTGCATCAGAAAAAAGTGCCCCTTTTGGAACTGAGGGTTACACAAAAGATGTAAAAATATGTAAACCATTAATGTTTTTGCCCTCAATATTACACAGGGTTGGGTTTTATGGAGAAGATCTTGATATAAGAGATAAATTCATACTCTATTGTGCTGATTTTGAAAAACTAGTAGACAATAAACTATCATTGAATCAAAACATAAACAGGCTAATAAAAGAGAATGTTGCAGGAATTGCTATTTATTCAAACGAAGAGGAGAATCCCCTAATAGACCTTGAAGGCATTAAATTTTTAAATGGAGAGATTCCAATTATTGCTCTAAGCAAATCAACAGCTCATATGCTGCTTAATGCAAGCGGATATTATTTAGAGTCTTTTAATAAAGATATTCAAAATGGAAAACTACCAACATTAAAAGAGCCTATATACAACATTTGCCTATCCTTTACCGGGAAATTTCAAAACCTCCAAACCGAATACTGTACAATAAGATATAATAAAGAGACGATAGATAGTATATCCATAGTTGAAATCGCAAAGAATAATGAAAATGCTTTAAGCTTTCTTTTTAACTTATTTAATGAGCTTGAGCCATCAAAAGAGAAGCAGGTTATAACCTACTTCTCTGATTATGATGAGAAACTATTCTACACAAATCACTGGGGCAAAGGTTTAGCTGCTGGAAAAGCAGGAATCTTCTCCATTTACGATAAAGAGAGCAATGATTATGCACTTGCTGTTCACGAACTCACCCATATCATTTTCAGGAACAACTGGGGAAGGCAATCCTCTTTTCTTAACGAAGGAATTGCAATGTATGCAGAGGCAATTTCAATAAAATCCGATGAAAGTAATCGTATCACCAAAAACTTCCTGAATATGGGAACTCTCTTACCACTGGAAAAACTCATTGATCTTCAAATTGGTGCAGATAAAAACTTCACCCAGATGGGTTATGCAGCATCAGGATCATTTATTGAGTTTATTATAACAAAATATGGCCAAAAAAGATTTCTTGAACTGTGGAAATCAGGTGGAGAGTGGCACTCTGTTTATGGCAAAAAGTTATCCGATCTGGAGAGTGATTGGCATAAATGGCTTAAAGAGTAAAGTCTTTATATAGCAAATATCCCTTTCTCATCTCTTTATATTCAGATAAAGCCGGTTCCCAGCTCTCTCTAATCTCCTCTTCGCTCTTACCTTCTATTATCTGATTTCTAAGAATATCAGTTCCTGAAAGTCTGTCAAATCTTCCTACGTGGAAGAAGTTCTCTTTGTCCGGATATATATTGTAGAACTCGATTAACCAACTAAGGTTAATACGACCGCTCTCCTTAAAAATATTGGTATCGTAATCACGAAGATCAAGACCAAAGCACTCAACATCTTTATGTGGTGGATTTGTGCTCATACCCTCCATAGATTGAGGTGTAAAAGAGAATTCGTAATGATCCTTGAGTTGTGGATTGCCAAGAACCTGAAAAGGGAAAGTAGTTCCTCTTCCCTGACTAATTACGGTTCCCTCGAAAAGGCATAGAGATGGATAGAGAAGTATTGATTGCTGTGTGTTAAGGTTTGGAGATGGATGAATTGGAAGTGTATATGGCTTTCCGTGTTGGTAGTTTGCAACTTCAACCACTGTAACCTTACACTCAATTCCCTCTTTTAACCATCCCTCCCCGTTAATCATATGTGCATACTCTCCAAGTGTAAGAGCGTGAAGAATAGGAATAGGGTGCATCCCGACAAAAGATCTGAAATTAGTATCCAGTATAGGTCCATCTACATAATAATCATTCGGATTTGGCCGATCCAGAACAATCACCTCTTTATCATTTTCGGCACAAGCCTCCATAACATAATGTAAAGTAGAGAGGTATGTATAAAAACGAGTCCCTACATCCTGCATATCAAAAATCACAATATCCACATCAGAGAGATCAGATGCCGCAGGTTTATAATTACCCGCTCCGTAAAGCAATTTAATAGGAATACCTGTTTGAGCATCAAGAGTATCATATCTGTTGCCTCCTCTGAATCCGTGCTCTGGACTAAATATTTTTACAACATTAATATCACGTGCTAATAGAGTATCCAACAGGGCTTTTCCTCCTATAACAGAGCTGTTATTAACGGCTAATGCAACACTCTTTCCCTCAAGAAGTGGCATATAGATCTCAGTCCGATCTGCTCCGGGAATAATCTCTGAACTCTTCTTATCAGAACAGCCCACAGAGAGTAGAGTCATAACTAACAAAGTCAGAATTAAAAAATTTTTCTTCATAGTTTCTAGATTTAGTATGAGCTATAAATATAATATTTTAAAACAACTCTCCGGCCATTAAATGGAGTGTAATCTCAGATATCTTCGCTTGATATATTGCATTTAACCTTCTATCGGCAGAATTTAGATATGAAAGCTGGATATCTCTAAATTCAATTCCTGATAAAGATCCTATTCTGTATCTCTCTCTCGCTGCTTCAAGGTTAAGCAGAGCAGCTTGTCTGCTCTCCTCTTCAAATTCAATCATTCTCAAATGATACTGATAAATATTATAGAGCTGCTGAAGTTCACTCATTAACTCTTGCCTGGTCTGTTCGTAGTTTAATCTGGCATTCTCCTGTTGTATTTTTGCATTACTCACCCTTCTGTTTATTTCGTTACCAGAAAATATTGGAATAGAGATAGAGAAGCCCCAGTTCAATCCATTTGACTCATTGTATCTGGATGGGAAATAACCACTCTGATTTAAATTGTAGTTGTACCCCGCTGAGAAATCCAAAACCGGATATCTTGATGCTTTTGCAATTTTGGTATCTAACTTTGCAATCTCCTCACCCGCTTTAACTGCAAGTAATGTAGTATTTTTCTCTTCTGCATTTTTAACTAAATTCTCAACATTTAACTGTGGCTCAGGAATTATTGTATCCTTAATTGCATACTTAGAATTTAAAGGTATATTCATCAATTTGAATAGTTCAATATATGCATTTTTAATATTTTCCGTTGCCTGAAGAAGAGATGATGAATCGCTGTTAAGATAGATTTTCGCCTGCATCTGCTCAAGTCCTGAGCCGCTTCCAATATTATACTTTAACAAAGCTTGATCATATCTCTCTCTCGAAATTGATACTAGCTCATCTAAAAGTTTAATTCTGTTCTGCATACTGATAATATTGTAGTATTGTGCAGATATCTTCATAACCAGGTTCTCAGACATAGCTCTAAAGTTAAACTCACCCTGCCTTAATAGCTCCTCCTGTTTCTCTCTGGTGGCAAACATTGAGAGCCCATCAAAGAGTCTCCAATTTAAATTTGCACCATTAATTACAGAATTTCCGGAAGTAGTTGTTCTCACCCTCTCTCCATCTTCATTAATGTTTCTCTGAACACCACTGTTTGCACTCTGTCTTGAACTGGCTGAGAGAGTTGGGAGGAAGGGAGCTAGTGTCACATTATTCCTAATAATCTTTAGATTGTTACCCGAGATTAAAATTGAGAAATTTGACTCCATAGCCTTGGAAATACACCCCTCAAGAGTCAAATGCTCAATATTTTGTGAGTTTTGACCTGTTAGTGGATTAAATAGGGCAAAAGCAATTGCCAGAATATATAGTTTACGCTTAATTGCCATCTCCTTTATTAATTTTTGTTGAAGAAATATATGAATACATTGCAGGTATGATATAAAGTGTAAAGAAGGTTGAGAATACTAAACCTCCAGCTACGGTAACACCCATTGAAATACGGCTCTCTGCTCCTGCTCCTGTTGCAAATACCATTGGAAGAATACCAAGAATTGTTGACAAACTTGTCATTAGAATCGGCCTGAATCTTGAAGCTGCCGAGTCCCTTATTGCTGCAAATTTATCTAATCCGGCCAGTTTTCTCTGATTAGCAAACTCAACCATAAGAATACCATTTTTTGAAACCAATCCAATTAGCATAATCAGACCAATTTGGCTGAAAATATTCATTGTTTGTCCGTATAACTTAAGAGAGAGCAGCGCTCCAAATAGGGCAAGCGGAACTGTAAACATTATTATCAAAGGATCCCTGAAACTCTCAAACTGTGCAGAGAGCACTAAATAAATGAGCACAAGCGCCAACAAAAATGCGAACAATAAACTAGAGGTACTCTCAACGAAATCTTTAGATTGCCCTGAAAGTGTTGTAGTAAAATTATCTGAATCCAAGACTCTCTCTGCAATTTTATCCATCTCCTCAATACCCTGTCCCAGAGTATACCCCTTTGCCAAAGCAGCGGAAACGGTAGCTGAGACAAATCTGTTGTATCTGTATAACTGAGGAGGCATACTACTCTCCTCCATTGTAATAAGGTTATCCAACTGTATAAGCTCTCCTGCATCATTTCTAACGTAGATATTAGCTAAGTCAACCGGTTTATTTCTCATACTTTGGTCAATCTGACTCATAATCTGATACTGTTTTCCATTTCTGATAAAATAGCCGATTCTTTGCTCACTCATAGATAGCTGAAGAGTCTGTGCAATATTCTGGATTGAGACACCCATCAAAGATGCTTTATCTCTATCTATGCTAATACTTAATTCCGGTTTGGTAAACTTGAGATTTACATCTGAATTTGAAAATATTTCACTCTGAGCTACCTCTGACATAAACATTGGAATAACCTTTTTAAGTGAGTCAAGGTTTTTAGCCTGTATTACATATTGAACAGGCATACCACCCCTTCTTCCTCCAAAAGTCTGCTGCTGATTAACAAAACTTCTTGCTCCGGTTAGTCTGGCAACCTTAGGAGAGAGTTCATCGGCTATCTCCTGCTGAGTTCTGTTACGGGATAGAGGATCAACAAGCGATATTGAAAAATTTGATCTGTTTCTGCCACCCATCCCTACCATCTGGAGGATATTGACAGCTTCAGGAACCTCCTCTCTTGCAACGCTGTATAGATCATCAGTATATCTAAGCATATAGTCAAAAGTAGCCCCCTCCTGCGCTGTACTTGAAACACTTATCATTGATCTGTCCTCAAGTGGTGCCATCTCAGAGGGTATTGTGCTCCAAAAATATCCAATCACACCAAATGCGGCAACCAAAAAGAGGACTGCAATCCATCTTCTCTCCAGAAATTTATTTAGCGATTTGGTGTAAATTACATTTAGTTTAACAAAGAATGGCTCGGTCCATTTATAGAACCTCCCTTCGTGAGCATTCTTTTTAAGCAACTTACTTGATATCATAGGTGTAAAAGTAAGAGCTACAAAACTTGATATTATCACAGCTCCCGCAATCACCACTGAAAACTCACGGAAAAGTCTTCCTGTCACACCCTGGAGAAAGACTATAGGGAAGAAAACTGCTACAAGGGTTATTGTTGTGGCAAGAACTGCAAAAAAGATCTCTTTTGAACCCTCTATTGCAGCCTCTTTTGGCGGAACACCCCTCTCTATTTTGGTATAGATATTCTCCATTACTACAATGGCATCATCTACTACCAATCCTATTGAGAGAACTATAGCGAGCAAGGTTAAAATATTAATTGAAAATCCTGCAATATACATTATGAAGAAGGCACCTATTACCGAGATTGGAATTGCAATAATAGGTATAAGAGTTGTCCTCCAGTTTCTCAGAAACAGAAATATAATTAGAATAACAAGTAAAAAGGCCTGCAAAATGGTTAGCTGAACTTCACTTATTGAATCTCTGATAAAGACAGTATTATCAAAGCCAACTCCCACCTCAATATCTTCAGGAATTGTCCTTTTAAGCTCCTCAACTACTCTCTTAGCCTCGTCAACTATGTTTATATAGTTTGCTCCTGGTTGCGGAACAAGAACACAGGAGACCATCGGAACCCCATTCCTTTTAAGAATTGACCTTGTATTCTCGGCATCAACTTCGGCAGAGCCGATATCAGAAAAGCGGACAATTCTCTCACCACTTCTGGCAATTATCAGATTGTTGAAATCCTCTATGGTTCTTAGTCTTCCTAAAGTTCTTACGGTAAGCTCCATTGTTGAACCCTCAACCATTCCTGAAGGGAGCTCTACATTTTCCCGTGAAACCGCCTGTCTAACATCGAGAGGAGTAATTTTATAAGCAGCAAGAAGTATTGGATCCATCCTCATTCTAACCGAATATCTTTTGGAGCCCCAAACCCCTACTGAACTCACTCCACTGATAGTTTGGAGTCTCTCCTTGAAATTAACCTCAGCATATTCACTCAGGTCAATTATATCTCTTGATTCACTTTGAAGAGTTATGGTAAATATTGGCTGAGCGTCCGCATCGGATTTCTCCACAACAGGAGGGTCAACATCCTGAGGGAGTCTCCTCATTGCTCCGGAAACTTTGTCTCTTACGTCATTCGCAGCGGTTTCAAGATCAACTTCAAGGTTGAATTCAATATTTATCGAGCTGGAGCCATCCCTACTTGTACTAGAAATTGCCCTGATACCCGGTATGCCGTTAACTGCTGCCTCGAGCGGCTCTGTAATCTGCGTCTCAATAACATCTGCATTTGCCCCTGGAAATGAGCATCTTACTGATATAACCGGATTATCTACACTTGGATAATCCCTCACACCCAGAGAGGTATACCCAATTGCACCAAAGATTACTATCAAAAGGCTCATTACGGTAGCAAGAACCGGTCTTTTTATAGTAGTTGTACTTATACTCATCTTTAATTCATTATTGTTTGAGGTGAAACTTGAATACCAGGCCTTAGCTGCATCAGACCTGTTGTTATTACAGTGTCTCCCTTTTGCAGTCCGCCAAGAATCTCAAGCATATCGGCAGTTCTGGTCCCTGACTGTACCTGAACAAGTTCTGCCTTACCATTTTTTAAAACCCAGACAGAGCGTCCCTTAACATCAGGAACAACAGCCTGGTTAGGGACATATATATTGCTCTCCCCTTCAGATGTAGAGAAAGAGACCTTTGCAGACATTCCTGGCTTAAGGAGCATACCGGTGTTTACATATCTAGCTCTAAGCATAAGCGTTCTGGTCTTTATATCAACCTGAGGATCCACGGCATATACCTTTGCTGAGAAAATCTTACTGGTACCCTCTACTGTAAATGTAACAGATGAACCACTTTTAACATCATTTATATACTTCTCCGGTATGGCAAATTCAAGTTTAAGATTAGCGACATCCACCAGCGTAGATATCCTTGTATTTGGTTGAAGAAAAGCCCCTAAACTAACATCTCTAAAACCAATTACACCATCAAACGGCGCTCTTACCTTCATCTTTTCAATCCTTATCTTCAACTGCTCAATATCCTGTTTAAGGACATTAAATTCAGTAAGCACCTTATCGTAATCCTCTCGACTTACAGCATCTCTCTCCAGAAGTATCTTTTGACGTTCAAGTCTCTGTTCAATTAGTTTATATTGATACTCTGCCTTAACAAACTGAGCAACAAGCTCATCATCATTTAATCTTACAAGGATATCCCCTCTCCTAACTAACTCTCCCTCACGGAAGTTTATCTCAATAACCCTACCGGAAAGCTCACTAACCACATCAACCCTCTCATTAGGTGTAAGGCTGCCTATTGCCAGTCTTCCCTCATCGGCAGTCATATATTCTGCTATATAAACCGATACAGGAAGAGCCCTTCCCTCTCCTGCTGCCCTGTTTTTTCCTGCACTTTGACTGGTTAATATCTCTTCATTAATTACAGGTTTGTTAAAAATTTTGTTGTAGCCAATAATTGACAAGGCCAATACAACCGGAATTGCGGCATAAAGAATGTACTTCTGTCTCTGTTTCATCAAAGTAAAATTTATTTTACTTTGACCATTAAGGCGATGAAAAGTTTAAAATGGTATGAGTATATTTGTAGCCATTTATGAATAATTTCAGAAAACTACTTAACAGTGAGCTGGGAAGAGTCTGCTCAGATGAATTTGCCTCGACAGAGAAGATGCCGGTAACAATAGTACTGGACAACGTAAGAAGTCAACACAATATTGGAGCTGCTTTTAGAAGTGCCGATGCATTTGTCGCAGAGAGAATAATACTTTGCGGAATTTGCGCAACTCCCCCATCTGCAGAGATACACAAATCTGCTCTAGGGGCAGAGAACACAATCCCCTGGGAATATTTTAAAGAGACTACTGATGCAGTAAAGAGACTAAAAGAGGAGGATTACACAATTATCTCTGTTGAACAGACTGAAAACTCGACAATGCTCAACAATATTAAACTTGATATCAGGAAAAAGTACGCCCTTGTCTTTGGTAACGAGGTTAAGGGGGTGAAGCAGGAGGTTGTTGATATTAGCGATCTTGTACTTGAGATACCTCAACACGGAACTAAACACTCAATAAATGTCTCAGTAAGCATAGGGGTTCTCCTCTGGGAATTTTCTAAACATATAGGGAGGAACAGGGATGATGTATGACCCTTACGGCAGAACAATTAATTATCTTAGAATTTCCGTTACAGACAGATGCAACCTGAGGTGCACATACTGTATGCCTCCTGAAGGGGTGCCACTTGTTGAACACAGCGAGATTCTAACCTTTGACGAAATTGAGGAGTTTACAAAAGTTGCTGTCTCAAATGGAGTTTATAAGGTGCGGATTACAGGCGGTGAGCCGCTGGTTAGAAAAGGGATTACGGAACTAGTTCGCAGACTTGCCTCAATTGAGGGAATTACCGACCTCTCAATGACAACAAACGGGCAGCTGCTATCTAAATATGCCGGGGAGCTGGCAGAAGCTGGTTTGATGAGAATTAACATAAGCCTCGACACAACTGACCCGGACAAATACAGAGAGATAACCAGAGGAGGAGATATCAACAGGGTCTTTGAGGGGATTGAGGCGGCAAAGAGCGCCGGTCTGCTTCCAATTAAACTCAATTGTGTGGTTAAGAGCGATAGAAATGAGCCGGATGCAAAGAGTGTTCAGAGGTATGTAGACGCGAACTACCACAGCAAAGAATCCAGACAAGAGGGAAATAGGTGGATCGAAGTTAGATACATAAAAATGATGGATCTCCATACAGGCTCTTTTGGAATAGTTGACGGCGGAGATGGCGGAGACTGCCCAAGGTGCAACAGAATCAGGCTTACAGCCAACGGAATGGTTAAGCCCTGCCTTTTCAACGATCTTGGTTACAGCAT
>JAQVRQ010000028.1 GCA_028700975.1 Bacteroidales bacterium
AACTTCCGGAGTTTTTCCTCCTCGCTCATTTCATTCGCTGTGGCGGAGACTCCTTCAGTTATGCGGATTATTCTGTGAAAGGGTATGCAGTAAGCTCTGCCAGAAATTGTGAATCACGGACGGCTGCAACTAGCTTATTTTGTGTGGCTTGACACTTTAACCGAGGGGTAACCCCTCGGTTAAAGTGTTAAAAAACACTTATTCACCTTATTACAGCCGTGCGGGTACAGTTTGCCTCCCCAGATTTGCGGATACACTTCGCATTATATGGATTGATGTGGTGCTGCGCAGTTTTCTACGGCCTTTGGCCGGACTTCTGAGTTGAGAAGCTGAGAGGTTGAGTGGTTGCGTGGGACGAACCTCCATCGACCTCTTAATAAGCTAATTGCAAAAACACAATTTATTGACAATGAAGCATTTTACGTTTTGGAGCACCTTGAAAATCTATTCCATAGAGGTTCGTCCAACCCACGACTGTGCACAGGCCTGAACAAATTTCTCTGCCGAACGGCTTAACACGGCTAAGCACCATTTTTACGGGGTTGCATACCAAGGATTAGTATATACTTGATTTGTTAATGGTTAGATGTGGATTTGTGGGTGAAGATTTTCGAAAATGGAGTGTAAGTAAAAGATAATTAGGCGCATACACGTGTTTGGGATGCAAACCTGCGTTAGTCCACAGTATAGCATACCAAAGATTAGTATTTAGTTGATTTATTGAGAGTTAGGCGTGGTTTTATGGGTGAGTTTTTTTGAAAACGAAGTGTAAGTCATTGATATTTACGCATAGACACGTGTTTTGGATGCAAGCCTACGTTGATCCACGTTGGTTTGCGTTAGTTCTTAAAAAACGTTGACTTCTTCTGCCGAACGACTTAACACAGCGAAGCACCGCTCAAATACGTTCGCAAATCCTTGTACTTGGTGAAAGATTATGCAGTACCACCTTCCCCAGTCATCTGCAAACACGACTGAACCCCTGCCGGAAGCAGCGAAGCGGATGAGATGTCCCAAAAAAAGAGGCTGCCTTTGCAGACAGCCTCGGTGGGGTTGTAAAGTAAATAACTAACCAAATACCTACTCGCCCAGGAACAATTTCATATCTTCGTCAACAGATCCTATTGGAGCTATTCCAAAGTTCTTAACAAGAACCTCTGCTACATTTGGAGAGAGGAATGCTGGAAGTGTAGGGCCCAAATGAATATTCTTCACTCCTAGGTAAAGAAGGGCTAGAAGTACAATAACTGCCTTCTGCTCATACCACGCTATATTGTAAGCGATTGGAAGGTCGTTAATACTATTTGCATTGAAAATCTCTTTTAATTTTAGGGCAATAACTGCAAGTGAATATGAGTCATTACACTGACCTGCGTCAAGCACTCTTGGAATTCCTCCTATATCGCCCAAAGGAAGTTTGTTATATCGGTACTTAGCGCACCCTGCTGTAAGAATAATTGTGTCCTTAGGAAGTGCAGAGGCAAATTCTGTATAGTAGTTTCTATCCTTCATTCTTCCGTCGCAACCTGCCATTACAAAGAACTTACGGATTGCACCACTCTTAACAGCCTCAACAACCTTGTCTGCAAGAGCAAATACCTGTGCGTGAGCAAAACCACCAATCAGTTCACCCGTTTCAATCTCTTTAGGAGATGCACATTTTTTTGCGTGCTCAATAATTTCAGAGAAATCCTTGGCTTTTCCATCTTTTCTCTCCTCAATATGCTTAAATCCAGGGAATCCCGATGATCCAGTAGTGTAAATTCTGTCGGAATAGGTAGATGACTTCCTTGGAGGGACAATACAGTTTGTTGTAAAGAGAACCGGACCATTAAAAGTTTCAAAATCTTCTATCTGATGCCACCAAGAAGAGCCATAGTTACCCACGAAATGGCTGTATTTCTTAAATGCGGGATAGTAGTTTGCAGGAAGCATCTCAGAGTGTGTATAAACATCTACTCCAGTTCCCTCAGTCTGCTTTAAAAGCTCCTCCATATCCTTAAGGTCGTGTCCAGATATCAGGATAGCAGGGTTATTGCGGACACCCAGGTTTACCTTGGTAATTTCCGGATTTCCATAAGCCGATGTATTTGCCTTGTCAAGAAGGGCCATAACCTTAACACCGTGCTCTCCGGTTTTAAGGACAAGTGCTGTTAGCTCATCAGCATTAAGTTTATCATTTGTAGTATCCACAAGTGCCTGTTGAATAAATGCGTAGACCTCTTTATCTTCGTGACCCAGGTTAAAGGCGTGTTCAGCATAAGCAGCCATACCCTTAAGACCATAAATAGTCAACTCCCTTAAAGAGCGCACATCTTCATTTTCTGTAGATAGAACACCAACCTCAAGAGCCTTGGCATCCATATCAGCCTCCTCTTTTGAATCCCAAAAAGCACCATCAAATGTGATCTCTGAAATATTACCCCCCTTTGATATGTACAGAGCCTTAACAGCCTCTCTAAGATCTATAGCTTGTCTAACTCTTGTTACAAATCTCTCTCTGTCAAAGTTTGCATTTGTAATTGTCATAAATAATGAGTCAACAATAAACTTATTGACATCATTACTCTCTACGCCCTTCTCTCTTAATTTTACGGTATAATGAGAGATTCCCTTACATAGAAAAATTAGTAGGTCCTGAAGATTAGCAACGTCTGCAGGCTTGCCGCAAACGCCATTAACGGTACAGCCGGTATTCTTTGCCGCCTCCTGGCACTGGTAACAAAACATATTACTCATAGTGATTAAAAATTTATTTGGTTAATTATTTCAGTACAAAAATAGAGGAACAAAAAACAAAAAAGTGTAATTCTTGTTACACTAAATATAATTATATTAATTTAGCATAACAAACATACTATATGCAAAATTTGAATTTTTCAAGGTGTCCAATTTTAGGTGACCTCGGCAACGAAAGAGTTCATAAACTTTTTAATGGTGCCAACTTTAAAATAGAATCATTTGATAAAGGAGAGGTAGTAGCTTTACAGGGAGATCCCTGCAAACATCTCTACATACTACTTACAGGGTCTGTGCGTACTGAGATGACTACAGAAAACGGAGGGTTAATGACCATTGAAAATATTGAAGCGGTAAGACCATTAGCGTCGGCCTTTCTTTTTGCAGAAGAGAATAGGTTCCCCGTTGATGTAACAGCCAATACTCCCTGTAGAATTCTAATGATTCCAAGAGATGAAGTCATTAAGATGTTCCAAACAGACGGAAAGTTTCTTGAAAATTATATAAAATTCAACTCAAACAAAGCTCAATTCCTATCTAATAGGCTTAAAGTACTCAACATTAAAACCATAAAAGGCAAATTAGCCTACTACATAATAGAGGGTCTCGAGAGCATAAGATTATCTCAGCCAAACGCAGACTCCTATCATATGGATAAAAATCAGACAGAACTTGCAAAATTTTTTGGAGTTACACGCCCAGCACTTGCAAGATGCATCTCTGAATTGGAAAGCGAAGGAGTTATTGAACTCCAAAAGAAGGTAATAACAATAAAAAACTATAAAGCTCTTAATAATCTTTTAGGATAATTTTAACTACCTCCCGGCTCTATACACAACACATCATTAATATCTATCATCACATAGTTTTCATCAATTTGATTTATATACAATTTGAGGATATCTTTGTAACATAAGATTTAATGATTAACAATTTAAAAAATTACAATTATGGAAGAGCAAGTTTATTCAATGCCAAGAATCGGAGACAAAGCGCCTGAATTTAAAGCAGTTACAACTCAAGGAGATATCAACTTTCCTGGAGATTACAGTGGAAAATGGGTAATCCTTTTTAGCCACCCGGCAGACTTTACACCTGTATGTACATCGGAATTTATGACATTCGCCAATATGGCTGATGATCTGAAAAAGATGAATACAGAGTTGGTAGGACTCTCTGTAGATGGACTATACAGCCACATCGCCTGGCTAAGAACTATTAAAGAGAAGATTGAGTATAAAGGGATGAAAGATGTAGAGGTTAAATTCCCTCTGATTGAAGATATCACAATGGAGGTATCTAAAAGATACGGAATGCTCCAGCCTGGTGAAAGCAGCACAAAGGCAGTAAGAGCTGTATTTTTTATTGATCCAAAAGGAGTTATCCGCACCATTATCTACTATCCATTAGCAGTTGGAAGAAACTTTGACGAAATTAAAAGAGTACTTATTGCACTTCAGACAGCAGACAACTTTAGCGTAGCATTACCTGCAGACTGGCGTCCAGGTGACGATGTTATTGTTCCTACAGCAGGATCTTGCGGAGTTGCAAAAGAGCGTATGGAGAGCAAAGATGAGATGCATTGCTACGACTGGTTCTTCTGTACAAAGAAACTAGAAGAAGATAAGGTTCTAAAAGCATTAGGGAAATAATCTCTGTACCTACTTAATAAACTAAAATGGTTAGCCGAGTCCACGTCTGTGAGCTCGGCTAAACTATATAAAATTCACTCCAAACAGGATAAACATCAAATAGCCTATACTACTTAATTGTTTTATCTTATTCTTACTGCAATTACAGAGTATCCGCATAAGTTCCGGAGGTTTTCCTCCTCGCTCACTGCGTTCGCTGTGGCGTAGACTCCTTCAGTTATGCGGAGTACTCTGTGAAAGAAGGGTATGCAGGAATCTCTACCAGAAGTAGTGAAACACGGACGGCTGTAACTTGCTAACTTTGTGCGCTTTGACACTTTATCCGAGGGGTGACCCCTCGGATAAAGTGTCAAACCGTTTCTAATCTGCTTGTTACAGCCGTGCGGGGCTTAGATCGCCTCCCGCATATTTGTGGATGCACATCGTCTTCCGCGGATTTAAATGGTGCTTCGCGGTTTATACGGCCTTTGGCCGGACTTCTGACCCAGGATGTTGACGTGTTGGGTGGGACGAACCTCCATCGATGTCGTAATGAGCTAATTGCAAAATATAAATTATTGATATTGAGAAACTTGTGTTTCAGAACGCCTTGAAATTCAATCCCATGGAGGTTCGTCCCACCCACGCCTGTTTTCGTCAGTGAAAAGGCATGCAACAATCCTTTCCCCAGTCATCCACAAAAAAAAGAGAGAACTCATATGAATCCTCTCTCTTTTAATATAAGTTAGCCGATCAGTGAACCGACTGTTTAGTCAGTATAGCTATCCAGAATCTCCTTAACCTGACCTGGCTCAACTCTGCCATAAACCTTTTCTCCTATTAACACAACAGGAGCAAGACCACAGGCACCCACACAACGAAGAGAGTCAAGCGAGAATTTTCCATCTTCAGTTACACCGCCAACCTTAATGTTAAGTTGCTTCTTAAACTCGTCAACAACTTTCTCTGCTCCCCTTACATAACAAGCAGTACCCATACAAACAGATATTGCGTGTCTCCCTTTTGGAGTCATAGTAAAGAAAGAGTAGAATGTAACAACTCCGTATACTTTTGCTACAGAAATCTTAAGTCTTTTGGCAATCACACGCTGAACACTCTCCGGCAGATAGCCAAAATGTGTTTGAGCTGAGTGAAGAATCTTGATAAGATCTCCCGGATCGTTTTTATACGAGTCACATATATCGTGAATACTCTTAATATGGCACTCTTGTAGTTTCAAATTACTCATGACTCTTAAATTTTATCTTTTTCAAAATAGTGTGTATGGAGCAGATGGTGAGCCTTTTCACTCATTGGATGGCCCAGGAACTCCTCATAAAGCTTAATGATATACGGATTCTCGTGAGATTTACGTAATTTCTTCTGTGAATCCTCTCTGTAAATAGCTTCTGATCTAGCCTTGATTATACTAGAATCTCCGTGGTGCAGAGGTTGGCCGGCGCCACCAATACATCCACCAGGACAAGCCATAATCTCAATAGCGTGGAAATTGTACATACCTGAACGGATTCCGTCAAGTAGTTTTCTAGCATTACCTAGTTGATGTGCAATTCCTATATGAATAGGAGTTCCATCAAAATCAATTGTAGCCATCCTTATTCCTTCAAGACCGCGAAGCTCAGTAAAGTCAACTTTATTAAGCTTTTTACCGGTATGAATTTCATATGCAGTACGAACAGCAGCTTCAATTACACCACCTGTTACACCAAAGATAACACCCGCTCCTGTTGACTCTCCAAGAGGATTATCAAAATCTTCATCAGGAAGTTTGTCAAAGTTCATGTTACAGCTCTTAATGAGTGACGCAAGCTCTCTTGTTGAGATTGAGAAATCAACATCAGGATTACCATCAGTGATAAACTCCTCTCTCTGGCACTCATATTTCTTAGCCAGACAAGGCATCACAGAAACCACTACAAGATCCTCTCTCTTTACACCCATAAGCTGAGTGTAATAGTTCTTGGCTATTGAGCCAAACATCTGCTGAGGAGAACGGGCTGTAGATGGAATATCCAGCATACAAGGATAGTACTCTTCAAAGAAGTTAACCCATGCAGGACAACAAGATGTAAGAATCGGAAGCTTAACATCTTTATCTCCTTTAAGGAACTTAGAGATTCTGCCCAAAAGTTCAGTACCCTCTTCCATAATAGTAAGGTCAGCTGCAAAGTCAGTGTCAAACACCTTGTCAAAACCAAGAGAACGAAGAGCAGCAACCATCTTGCCTGTTACAAGAGTCCCCGGCTCAAGGCCGAACTCTTCACCCAGGGCAGCACGAACTGCAGGAGCTGTTTGAACGATCACAGTCTTTGTAGGGTCAGCAAGAGCTCTAAGAACTTTCTGAGTATCGTCGTATGGAGTTAAAGCACCTGTAGGGCAAACAGCAACACACTGTCCGCAGAAAGTACAAGGAGAGTCCACCAAATCCTGCTCAAATGCAGGGGCAACAACTGCCATAAATCCTCTATTTACTGCGCTAAGAGCGCCTACGGTCTGAACCTCGTTACAAATAGTTTCACAACGACGGCACATTATACATTTATCCATATCCCTCTTAAGAGCCGGAGAGAAGTCTTTTCTATAAGTTGACATCTCAGCGTGCTCAACGGCGTGAATCTCTCTTATGCCCATTTTTTGAGACAAAGTCTGGAGATCGCACTGTCCTGATGAAGAACAGGTAAGACACTCTTTAGGGTGGTCAGAAAGGATAAGTTCAAGAACAGTCTTTCTTGCATTCATAACTCTAAGGTTATGAGTGTTTATGACCATCCCAGGAGTACACTCAGTTGAACAAGAGGGGGCAAGGTTTCTTCTTCCTTCAACCTCAACCACACAAATACGACAGCCACCCGGGCGACTCTCAATATTTAAATGTTCAAGGTTAAGATAGCAGAGAACAGGAATGTCAATTCCCACCTTTTTCGCTGCCTGGTAGATGGTAGTCCCCTTCGCTACCTCTACGTCAATATTGTCTATTTTTATTTTGATATTTTCCATAAAAGTGGGAGATTATTGTACGTGAATAGCTGTGAACTTACACTTTTCATAGCAGGCACCGCAGCGGATACATTTGTCAGGATCAATCACGTGAGGCTGACGTTTTTCACCGGTAATAGCATCTACAGGACAAGCTCTTACACAAGCAGTACAGCCTGTGCACTTATCTGCAATGATTGTATACAATTTGAGAGCTTTACAACTTCCAGCAGGACAAATCCTCTCAGTTACGTGAGCAAGATACTCATCATAAAAGTTTTCAATTGTAGAGAGAACCGGATTTGGAGATGTTTGGCCAAGACCGCAAAGAGATGTATCCTTAATAACACGGCTTAGGTTCTTAAGGTACTCAATATCCTCAGGCACACCTTTACCGGAAGTAATCTTCTCAAGCATCTCGTGTAGTCTCTTATTACCAATACGACAAGGAGCACACTTTCCGCAAGACTCCTCAACAGTAAATTCCAAATAGAATTTTGCGACAGAGACCATACAGTCATCCTCATCCATAACAATCATACCACCTGATCCCATCATTGAACCTGCAGCAATAAGATTGTCAAAATCTATAGGTGTATCAAGGTGTTTCTCAGTAAGACATCCGCCCGAAGGTCCGCCCGTCTGAACAGCTTTAAACTTCTTACCATCCTTAATACCGCCGCCAATTTCATATATAACCTCTCTCAAAGTAATACCCATAGGAACCTCAATAAGGCCCACATTATTGATTTTACCGGCAAGAGCGAATACCTTTGTTCCCTTTGACTTTTCAGTACCTATACTTGAATACCACTCTGTCCCTTTTAGATAAATAGCAGGAACGTTAGCAAATGTCTCTACGTTATTTACGTTTGTCGGTTTGCCAAGATAACCCTTTTCAGCAGGGAATGGTGGTTTAACAGTAGGCTCACCACGCAAACCCTCCATAGAGTGAATAAGAGCAGTCTCCTCACCGCATACAAATGCTCCGGCACCATACCTCAATTCAATATCAAAAGAGAAGTCAGAGCCTAAAATCTGCTCTCCCAACAAGCCGTACTCACGTGCCTGCCTTGCAGCAACCTTAAGCCTTTTAATAGCAAGAGGATATTCAGCACGGATATAAACAATACCCTTACTTGCACCAATACAGTATCCGCATATTGCCATAGCCTCAATAATTGAGTGAGGATCTCCCTCAAGTATTGAACGGTCCATAAATGCTCCCGGGTCTCCTTCATCTGCATTACACACAACATATTTCTGGTCTGCCTTGTTTTTTGAGGCAATCTCCCATTTTAGACCTGTTGGGAATCCTCCACCACCACGACCGCGAAGACCAGATTTCTTAAGGATATCAATAGCCTCCTCCGGAGTCATTTCTGACAAAATCTTACCCAGAGCGGCATATCCGTCTCTTGCAATATACTCGTCAACATTCTCAGGATCAATAAAACCGCAATTTCTAAGGGCAATTCTCATCTGTTTTTGATAGAATCCCATATGTTTTGAATCCTCAATATGTTTTTGAGTTTCAGGATCCTCATAAAGAAGCCTGCTAACCTTTCTCCCTTTTAGAACGTGCTCGCGAATAATTTCAGCACAATCCTCCTTTTTAACTTGTGTATAAAAAGTGTTGTCAGGAATAATCTTCACAATAGGCCCTTTTTCGCAAAAGCCAAAACAACCCGTTGTTACTACCTGAGCATCATTCTCCAGCCCTAGGTTTTTAATTTCCGATTTGAGATTTTCTACGATCTGCTCGCTTTCTGAAGCTCTGCAACCCGTTCCGCCGCAAACCAGAAGATGCATTTTGTACTGTGCCATTTCTCCTTAGTTTTTGTCGTTAATAGTTTTGTAGTTTGTTGGAATGATACCGTCAAGCAGTTCACCATTTACGATGTACTTTTCAACGATTTCAATTGCCTTTGCACTATCTACGTAGCCAAAGACCACCGGATCTTTACCCGGTACTCTCACCTCAATTGTAGGTTCTGCATAGCAATAGCCCATACATCCGCCTTGTGTAACAACCGCAGGAATTTTCTCCTTTTCGATCTTCTCCACAAGTGTGTTCATTACCGTTCTGGCACCGGATGCTATACCGCAAGTAGCCATTGCAACACGGATCTGAACAAGAGACTCAGGCTCATTACTCTTCTCACGGATGTTCATTCCGTGTTCGAGATTTTGCTTCATCTTGCGCAAATCTTCTAGGGACTTGATTTTGTTCATATTTTATGATGTTATTGAAATTCCCTTATTAAAGCTTTAGGTAAAAATAGATATTTTCCCACCATCTGCAAAATAAAAAGGCCAAGAAAGTGTAAAATTATAAGCTAAAAGTTTGAAATTAAAAGAGAACATAATTCCGGAAGGCCCTCTGATGCCCTCCGTTTAATATGTTCAAACCTTCTATATGAGGCTCTTACATCGGATGGATCGACAAGAAAACAGGGGGCTTTATCTGGGACATAATTGACCAGTCCTGCAGCAGGATAGACAGCCAAAGAGCTCCCAACGACAATAAAAATATCTGCCAGTGAAACTATCTTTGCTCCCCTTTCAAGCTCCGGCACCTCCTCTCCAAAAAAGACTACGTGAGGTCTCAACTGTCCACCATCAGGAGCAAGATCGCCAAGATGAACCGGACCCGGAGTAATCACCTTCACAGAGGGATTTTTTATACTTCTGCTCACCATAAGTTCACCGTGAAGGTGAAGTACATTTGTAGAGCCCGCCCTCTCGTGAAGATCATCAATATTTTGGGTTACTATATCAACAGTAAAGTGTCTCTCCAAATCAACCAGAGCCCTGTGAGCCGCATTAGGTTCAACCTGAAGCAACTGCTCTCTTCTCATATTGTAAAAGCCCAAAACCTTTTCTGGATCTCTTTTCAAAGCTTCAGGAGTGCAGACATCTTCAATTTTGTAATTAGCCCAAAGACCATTAGAGTCTCTAAAAGTCTCCAATCCACTCTCTGCACTTATACCCGCACCGGAGAGCACTACAACCCTTTTTTTCATATCTCTTTTAACTCCTTGATATTTTCACCCACCATCTCCTCCAACATCTTTATCACCCTTACATCACT
Source organism: Bacteroidales bacterium (assembly GCA_028700975.1). Taxonomy (GTDB): domain Bacteria; phylum Bacteroidota; class Bacteroidia; order Bacteroidales; family UBA932; genus Bact-08. The sequence goes on from JAQVRQ010000028.1 coordinate 10,462, forward strand.
CAATGAAATATCCCCAAGCACCTCCGCAACCTCCATACTATCAAATATATACTCATTTCCATTATAGATATATTTTAGTACAAAGTGCATCTCAGGATTTGCAGAGACCATCAGCACAAACGAGTTTGCGATATCACCAAGCGGAGGCCTGTCAATATTAGAGTGTACAAACCACGCCCTAACCACTGTCCCCTTTCCCACCTCAGATGTTATTGATAATCCCCCTCCACTCTGCAAGGCCGACTGCTTAAAAAGGGGGATACCCATACCAACCCGTCTGGTTGTTCGAGTGGTATAAAATGGATCCTCCAGCCTCTCAGCAACCTCTTTTGTCATCCCTCTGCCATTATCCTCAATAATAATCACAAGGGAATCTCTGGGAATATCTTCCTCAACTGTAAGCTTAATTATTCCGGCTCCGGCGCTTAGTGAGTTCTGGATTATATCAATTATATGGAGGGATAGATCATTCATTTGACTCTGTATTCAGGAGGATTTGAAACTGAAAGAAGAGCACTTTTAATCCCCTCAAAAGAGAGCTCCTCAGGATGAATAATTGTATATGCTCTCCCAATCTCGTAAAGGTAATGAGCATCAGAACTCTTTATAAAATTAAAACCACGGATAGACTTATCCTTTGCAACCATTAATGAGGAGTCTGCATTTTGAGAGACCTCTAAAGCCTCAGCAACCATTCCAAAGGGGAGAAAACCAAGTTGACTATATATGGAGTTTGAACCCTTGTCAATATGAGCCGGGATAACAATCCCATCTAAAGAGTGAACAAACTCACTAATCTCCTCTATGCTTTTGTTTAAAGCATTAACAAGAAGATAGTCAACCTCCTCAAGAACCTCTTCATTAACATTGACAGCCAATTGATAGCCAAATACATCCGGATTATTTGGAACTTTAATAATATTGCTTTCCAAAAAGAATTGAAGATCTCCAAGTTTGTCCGGTTCAACAAAACAGAGAACGTGTACCTCTTCACGAGTAGTTACCTCCGCTCCGCAAAGAACATAAACAGACTTTTCCGCACCCACCCTCCTAATTTCCAAGCAATTCAGCGTACTGTTATGATCGGCAATGCCAATAATATCCAACCCCTCCTCAATAGCTCTTGATATAATATTTTGAGGAGTCATTTCAATATCTCCGCAGGGAGAGAGAACCGTATGAATATGGAGGTCTGCCCTCGTCATTTCAACATTTCGTAGAGCTTACCGGCAAGTTCAAAAGCCTGCATCTTTGTACCCAGAACAGGTATACCCTCCTTTACCGAGAGCTCCATAGTATCTTTGTCAGGCTCAAAACCCTTTACCAGCACTATTGCAGCCAAATCTTTCAACGAGGCTACAGCCATAATATTTTTGTGAGTCTGAAGTGTTATCCAGATATGCCCCTCCTGAGCGTGACCCATAACATCAGATAAAAGATCTGAGGCATATCCGCCTGTAACCTCACGATCAAGAGCTTCCGTAGCTGAGAATACATTTAGAGAGAGCCTCTCTACAACATCTTTTACATTCATTGCATTATATTGAAAAAGTTTAAACTTTATTGAATCTTGAGTCACCCCAAATCTTCTCCATTATCTTTACAGCCTCGTCAACTCCCAACTCTCCCCTCTTTTCATAAAGAGTTCTTAAAAATATGCACGAAGATATCTCTCCCTGACCCTTTGCAATATCCTCAGCTAAAGCCTCACAACTTGGAGCACCACAAGCACCGCAATCTATTCCGGGAAAAAGGTCCTTAAGCTCCCTAGCCTTCTCCATTTTTTCAAGGGCTATCTCAATATTCCAGTCATATTTTACCATTGAGCGAGGCTCAATCTGCTCCATATGAATCACTGCAGAGGTAAATCTCTTATATTCATCAACAAGCTTGTGAGTATCGGAAGTTTGACTAGCAAATTTTCTCATAGCCTCGGCAGTAAGGAATCTGTTTCTATGAGACAAAATCCCACCCGCACAAGATTCATCACAAGCTCTTAACTCCAGGAAATCCACCCCCTCAATATCTTCATTCTCCATCATTTCAAGAAAGTCAATAACATTTGCCATTCCATCAATAGCCAGAGTCCTTCCCTCAATATGAGCAGCCTCTCCACCCGTTGTTGGATATAGCACACCCTTAGAGGATATCTCACTATTAACCTTTACACTAGTTGTTATTGGAATTCTCTGTTTGTATGCCAGGAATACTTTATTAAAAAAGTAATCCATATTAATAACACCCGTGATAGGAGAGTTGTACCCTCCTACAGGCGATTTAACCGCAGCAATTTTCCCGATACAGGGAGTTAAGTAGAAAAGTCCAAGATCATCCGGATTTCCTCCCTCCTGCTCGTGCTTGCGTTTATAATATTGAGCAGTTATCTCTAACGGAGGCAGAAGAGTCATAATCTTATCTACCAGAGATGGAAATCTTACCTGAATAAGCCTTATAACAGCAGGACAAAAGGAGGATATCACCGGCTCATCTGAGTTTTTCACATACTCCCTCTCCTCTTTGAGCAATGTATCAACACTCTGTTCAACAGCACAAACCTCCGTAAATCCCAACTCACCAATTATCTCATAAATCCGCTCCCTTGGAACACTATCATCAAACTGAGCATAGAAGACACTTGGAACAAGCAGCACCCTTCTCTTATATTTAAAGATCTGCTTAAAATCGTCATCCATTACCCTTATTGCCCTGTTAGGACAGATTCTGTAACACTCACCACAATCGATGCACCAATCCACGTGTATTTTGGCCTTTCCGGCAGTAACCCTGAGGGCCTCTGTAGGACAAACCTTCATACAGTGCGAACATCCTATACATACGTCGTTCAGGATCTCCAGAGCACGGTTATAAGTGGTACTACTCATCAAAAATTATAATTTATATAAAGCGTGGTTCCCTTTCCCACTTCGCTCTCAATTCTAAAATCATCTGCGTTTTCACTAATGTTTGGAAGACCCATTCCAGCACCAAATCCCATCTCCCTCACCTGCTCTGATGCAGTTGAGAAGCCTGGAGTCATAGCCTTTTCAATATCAGGAATTCCGGGCCCCTCATCCTCAAGTTTAAGTCTAACACCGTGAGGATCAATTTCAGCAGTTATAATCCCTCTGTACGCATGAGCCACAATATTAACCTCAGCCTCATAAAGAGCGATAACAACCCTTTTTACAATTTTAGGATCAATATTCAACTGCTTAAGCATCTTCTTAATCTGAGAAGAGGCATTTCCAGCCAGAGTAAAATCACCACCCTCAACCTTAAACTCCAGATTCATATCAATAAATAGGCTTTAATCCTGCCGAGTATAGTACTCCGGCACATTTAAACATTGAAAAAGAGGAGCTAATAATTAATATTTCATTATCAGAGGCCAGATCCAGCATCTCTTCAGAGACCTCCTTACCTCTACAAATAAGCAGAAAGGGGGTATCGGACATTTCAGCAGTTCTTATCGCCTGTAGATTTGCCAATCCGGTAATAAGAATAAACTCACTAGTCTTCACTGTAAGAACATCACTCATTAAATCAGACGCAAACGCATATTCTACCACAGAATCAAGATGCTGCTCCCCGCATAGCACTGTCCCATTTACGAGATTGCACAAATCCCTTATTTTCATTGCTTTTATATTACAAAGTCTTTATAAAACACCTTCTCTTCATATAGGGTTCGGTACCATACCGCTCCCACACCTTAAAGGCCGAGTTATTCTCTGCCTGAGGATTGGTTATTCCAACCCTTACACCCATTTTATGAAGATTTGAACCAATATGGGTATGAAAAATTGAGGTAACCCCCTTATGTTGCCACTCCGGCGCAGCCCCTATCATCATAAAATCAATGGAATCATACTTTTTGAAAGTTCTCAAAATATGAAAAATACCAAAAGGGAAGAGCCTCCCCCTTGCCTTTTGAAAAGCCCTGCTTAAGCTTGGAAAACATATACCAAATGCGGCAATATTATCATCCTGATCAAGCACAATAGTTGTGAGTTCAGGCTTTAATTTTGGGAAATACTCCTTTCCAATATTTTCAATTTCGGCATCTGTCATTGGGGCAAAATTGTCAATATCTTTAAAGCTCTCATTATAGCTTCTGAAGAAACCCTTAACAAGTGAGTCCCTATCTTTTATTTTCCTAATATCAAGTATTTTGAGCTTGTGCTTCTCAATAAGCATATTATTAACCCTAATAATTCTTTGGTCTATAGGATCCCCTGTAGCTATCTTAAGCTGAATCCAGTCCAACTGCTTACCAAAGCCCATCCTCTCCATAAAGACAGGATAGTAGGAGTAATTGTATATACAGTTTACAGGTGGAATATTTTCAAACCCCTCAATCATCATTCCCTGCTTTCCCCAAGTATTAAAGCTAAGAGGCCCGTGAATCTCATTCATACCAAGCTCCTCTCCCCAATTCTGAACCTGTTCTATCAGCATACGTGCAACATCAAAATCTTCGATAAAATCATACCATCCAAAACGCACCCTCTTCTCAGAATGAAATTCGTTTGAATGTGGATTATATATACCGGCAATTCTGCCAACCACACTCTCATTTTCATCAAGAGCCAGCCACAATTTTATGGAGCAATATTCAAGAGAGGGACTTTTTGTAATTATTGAAATTTCATCAGCGTCCAGAGATGGAACATACTGTTTACATCCTTTGTACAACTTATGCGGAAACCTTACAAATTTTTTAATATCTGACTTTGTATAGACCTCTTTAATTTTTACTTTCATCAGGAACTAAATAGTTTTAGGTATAAGCAAAACAAATATAGTTATTTTTTCTCATTGAGAGAGAGGATCTCCTCAAGAACAGCCTGAGCACAAAGGCAACCAAAAACAGGCGGAATATATGAAATAGTCCCAACAATTGACTTTTTATTCTGCTCTTCCACAGGTAGAATAGCTCCCCTATCCGGAAGCTCCTCCGAGAAGACCACCTTAAAACCCTTGGTTATCCCCTCTTTCCTCAACCTCTTTCGAAGAATAAATGCAAGCGGGCAATTAAACGATTTAGAGATATCCTTAATTTTAACCTTTGTAGCATCACTCTTTGCTCCCGCACCCATTGAACTAACAATAGCTATCCCCTTACTCACCGCATATTTAATAAGAGAAATTTTTGGAGAGAGAGTATCAATTGCATCAACAATAAAATCCGGATTATAAGAGCCAAGTAAAATATGGACATTCTCCTCAGTCAGATACTCCTTAATTGAAATTATATCCAGTTGAGGATTTATATCCCTGAGCCGACTCTCCATCAATTCGCTCTTAGCCATACCCATTGTACTATCAAGAGCTAGAAGCTGACGATTCTTGTTTGTGAGAGAGATTAGATCCGAATCCACAATCACCATCCTCCCCACTCCTGCCCTGGCAAGCATCTCAGCAGCATATGCACCAACTCCTCCCAACCCAACAACAATAACCTGCGAACTCCTTAATCTGTTAAGTCTATCCTCTCCTAATAGCAACAAAGACCTCTCCTGCCATCCATAATCTATTAGATCACTAATCATCCTACAATCTTTTTTGACTCCTCCCAAATTGCATCCATCTCACTAATAGTCATATCTTTAATACTTCTGTCCATCTCTGTAGCAACCTTTTCCAGATATCCAAATCTTTTAATAAACTTAATATTAGTCATTTCCAACGCAGTATCCGGATTAATATTATATAATCTGGCAGCATTGACCAAGGAGAAAAGAAGATCACCAAACTCCATCTCCATTTTCATATTCTCTCCCTCACCACTTTTTGTTCCTGACTCACCCAATTTCGCAACAGCCTCTGCCTCAAATTCAGATATCTCCTCCTTCACCTTCTTCCACACATCCTCTCTTTCACTCCAATCAAACCCTACAGCCCTTACTTTATCCTGAACTCTGTATGCCTTTACAAGAGATGGAAGCGATGCCGGTACTCCTGAAAGAATTGTCTTATTGCCATCCTTCTCCTTTCTCTTCAGCTGCTCCCAATTCTGGACAACCTCTCCCGCTCCACTTACCTCAACATCACCAAAAACGTGAGGGTGGCGGAAGATCAATTTTTCACAAATAAGATTCATAACATCGGCAATATCAAAAAGGCCCTTCTCCTTACCTATTTTAGAGTAAAACACCATATGAAGCATCAGATCGCCAAGCTCTTTACTTACACTCTTATAATCCCCCTCCATAATAGCATCACTCAACTCATAAGTCTCCTCAATAGTTAATGGTCGCAGACTCTCCATTGTCTGCTTTCTGTCCCACGGACACCTCTCCCTCAACTCATCCATTACATCCAAAAGGCGGACGAAAGCCTTAATCTCATTATCCCTGTTCATTTTCAAATTTTATTCTAATTTCAGATCCCGGTACAATACTCTCAACCTTTGAAAGAGAATCCATATAAACGGCAACCTCCAAAAGTCCAAGAGAGTTAAAAAGTGCCATTAATCCTCCCGGAATACCCTGATAATAACCCCTTGAAATATTTTTAATTTTAATATGAGGCCCTTGTACAAAAATTGTAAAAGGCCTGGCTTTGTGCACTCTATCAAATACATTTTTTTCGATATTGCTAACTGCATTACCAAATGAATCAATATAGAGCACCTTTCCAACAATTGAATTCTCATCATAGACTACACGTGCAATCGACTCTCTTTTAAGATCACAAGCCTTAGTATTAGCCTCAAAAGAGTTTTCAAGAATTGTCTGAACCCCTTTGGCAAAGAGTGTAGGTGCCATAAAGGATGAAAAAGCCTCATCAACATTTACCGCGAAGGCAATTGAGGGTGGATTTTCAAAGAGCTGAGAGAATCTACCATCATTCACACCTATGAAGTAATGATTATTTGCATAGACTATCACAACCGGACTCTCCGGAGTAGGCTCACTCATAACACCCATAATGTGAATTGAGTTTGCAGGAAAATTTAAATATGTGTTCCTTAAAATGAAAGTTTCCTGTAAAACATCAAAACTTGGAATGGAATTTGTAATCTCAAGCAGATTAATTTTTAATGAAAGAGAAGCCAGCCTGCCCTTGAGGACACCCAGATAATAGTCGCTTTTGTTCCAATCACTTGTTAATGTAACAATTGTCATTAAGGGGCTGAATATATGACACAAAGATAAAAAATTTCAATACATAAAAATATAACTAATTTCTAATTACTTACTATGCACACCAATTTCAAATTTATCAGCGCCGACGAAGCAGTCAAGGTAGTGAAATCTGGAGACCACATTCACCTGAGCAGTGTAGCCAGCGTCCCAAAAGTTCTTATTGACGCACTTATCAGAAGAGGAGAGGCAGGAGAACTTAAAGATGTAAGAATACACCATCTACACACCGAGGGTGCTGCTCCATACACCGAACAAAGGTTTGAGGGCACATTTTTCCACCAAGCTTTCTTTGTTGGAGCTAATGTAAGAAAAAGCGTACAGGCAGGCTATTCAGACTATATCCCTGTGTTTTTAAGTGAGACTCAAAAGCTATACAGAAGCGGTGCACTTCCAATTAACATCGCTATGATACAGGTATCATCTCCGGACAAACACGGATTTGTATCATTAGGAACCTCTGTAGATGCTACATTAGCAGCAATAGAGTGCGCAGATTACACAATAGCAGTTGTGAACAAAAATGTACCAAGAGCGTGGGGAGATGCGATGATTCCACTCAGTATGATCAATTTCTTTGTTGAAGACAACACACCACTTGAAGAGGCGCATTTTTCAAATCCGGACGAAATTGAGACAGCAATAGGAAAGCACTGCGCAGCCCTTATTGAAGATGGCGCCTGCCTCCAAATGGGTATTGGAGCTATACCAAATGCAGTTCTGGCACAATTGGGCAACCACAAAAACCTGGGAATCCATACAGAGATGTTTGCAGACGGCGTACTTCCTCTTGTTGAAAAGGGTATAATAAACGGAGCAAACAAATCAATTGACAAGGGTAAGATGGTAGCAACATTCCTTATGGGATCTCAAAAATGCTATGACTTTATTGATGACAACCCTATGGTTCTAATGCAAGACGTTGCATATACAAACGACCCATTCATCATTGCAAAGAACGCAAAGGTAACAGCAATAAACTCTGCTCTTCAGATAGATCTTACCGGTCAGGTTTGCGCAGACTCAATTGGAACCAAGTTCTACTCAGGAGTTGGCGGACAAGTTGACTTTATTTACGGAGCATCTCTCTCACAAGGAGGAAAGGCAATGATAGCAATGCCTTCAGTAACAAACAAGGGAGTTAGCAAGATATCACCTACTCTTACACTAGGCGGAGGTGTTGTAACAACAAGAAACCATATTCATTGGTTTGTAACAGAGTATGGGGCAGTAAATCTTTATGGAAAATCATTACAAGAGAGAGCAAAACTGATCATTTCAGTGGCTCACCCAGACCATAGAGAGGAGCTGGACAGAGCAGCATTCGAAAGATTTGGCCCACATTTTCACTTTGTAGGTTAATCTACTATATAAAACTTTTTTGGAAGGCCGGCTAAAAAGAAATTTTAGTCGGCTTTTTCTTCTACTACCTTAATCTCGAAGAAGAGAGGTTGATATATACCAAAATTCTGCTCCTGATTTCCGTAACCATATTCAGAAGAGAAGAATGTAACGGCTCTCTCACCATATTTCATTTTTAAAAATGTATCGGCTACCCCTTTAATCACACTGTTATTTGAGTCATCTGAACCAGTGGTATTCTCAGGGTCAATAACTGTATAAGTTGCTGCAGCATATTGTTTAGTAGAGTTATAGAGACCATATTTTCTTGCAGTATCCTCAATATTTGTATCAAATACAAAACCATTAAGCAATTTACCAACATAGTAGTACTCTATAAGATCACCAATTTTTACAGAATCACCTTCAGTAGGTTCGATAATTTTAAAATAGTAGTCATTTGCTGTGGTATCAAGACCATTGAAATACTTATTGCTGTATGACCTCAAAGAGTCACTCTGAAACTGTTCAATATCCTTCACAACCCTGTGAATCTTGAAGTCGTAAATAGTTGGAGAGGTATGCGTCTTATTTGTACCGGTGTAACCATAGTCAGATAGCCAGCTTGGAATAATAAGACTAAACTCATCACCTACTCTCTTTCTTGAAAGCCCCTCCTCAACCCCTCTTATAAGGGAGTATATGCTTGTCTGAACCAGATATGGCCCATAATAGTTTGCAACTGAATAGGTACCCACTCTCTTGGCAACCTCTTCATCAGTTGTAGAGAGGATATTTCCCTTAAGATCTCTTGTAGAATAGGTAACATAAACAAAACTTGAATCTTCAATTAAATCACCCGAGCCCTTGGCCTTGGTTATTGTAAAGAGTCCAGTTGCAGATGGATTAAGAGAATCGTTATGAACTACTGTTATATAGGAATCAATAACCCTTTTCTCAATCTCTTCGGCAGACTCTTCTCTCTCAACTGCACAGGAAAAAGCCATAAAAGAGAGGCTTATAACAAGGGATATTTTTAAAAATTTCTTCATTGATCTACAATATGTTTTTAATTAAAACAGACAAAGTTAATTATTTTAATTTGCTTCAAGCTCCTTTCTAAGCGATTCTTCAAAATATTCTCCTACCTCCTCAACCGGAATGTATAGTCTTCCGCCCGCTGCCCTCTCGTGTCCCGCACCATTAAAATATTTACGGGAAAACTGATTAACAGAGAAATCATCGGAAGATCTCAAAGATACTCTTATGTGCTCATCCTTTTCAGTGAATAGTGCAGAAATTGTAATTCCATAAATATTCAGAGGCATATTGACAAAACCCTCACTATCACCCTCCAGAAATTTGAACTCATCAAGTTCACTCTTAGTAAGAATTATATATCCTGCGCCAAGTTCAGGCAAAATCTTCATCTTATTAAGCAGAGAGTGCCCCATAAGTCTCATCCTCTCCTCCGTAAAACCGGCAAATACTTTAAGCTGAAGAGTCTCTTTATCAACGCCGTGAAGAAGCAACTCATAAGACATAAGAAATGTACCGGCCTCGACAGAGTTTGAAAAGTTGTTGGTATCTGTCATCATCCCCACGTACAACGATTGTGCCGAAATATCAGGAATGCGATTAATTGACCCATCTTCCATCTCCCTAATAAGCCAAAAAAGGAGTTCGCAAGTAGAAGAGACCTCGGTATTGGAGATAACCAAATCGAAAGCCTCCTTTTCAGGTAGCGGATGGTGGTCAATTAGAATTTTTTTTGCGGATGAATTTCTTACAAGAGGCTCAAGATCATCAATTCTCTTTAATTGATTAAAATCAAGGGCTATAATAAGATCTGCACTTTTGATTACTCTCTCTGCACTCTCTTTTTTCCAAGAGTATATTATAACATCTCCGTCACTATCAAGAAATTTCAGATTTTTTGGATAAGGATTAGGGACAACTATTCTGGACCTTACTCCAAGCGTAGAAAGATAAGATTTAAGAGCTATAACAGAGCCCAATGCATCTCCATCCGGATTTGTGTGAGTAAGTATTACTACTGAAGTAGCACTATTCACAACTTTTTTAAAATTATCCGCCGAATTCCTTTTTAAATAACCCTTCATCAAAAAAAATGTTGGAACAAAAATAGAAAATATATTGTGGGGTCTCAATATTTATTTTAATTTTGTGGGAACTTTGCGAAAAAATTAATACAAACAGATAACCACTAATGAAAAAGGTCTTAACTATTGTTGTGCTGCCTATTATAGCTATTGTAATAGGCTATTTGATCTATACCAGCATCCAGGAACCGGTAATTTTCGAAAAACAGAGAAAGTTCAGAGAGTCCATAGGAATTGAGAGACTTAAAGACATCCGTACCCTCCAGGTTGCCTACAAATCAAAGTATAACAAATTTACCAGCAGCATTGACTCGCTAATTGATTTTTACAACACAGGAGTAATTACCGTTGTAAAACAGGTAGGTTCAATGGATGACTCACTGGCAGTTGCACAGAAAAGAGTATACAGAGACAGTATTAAAATTGCCGTTCGCGACACTCTTCTTAAGAGAGATGGATTTATAGTTGATTCAATCAAGTTTATTCCATTCAGCGGTAAAAAGCAAATTGAGATGAAAGCCATAATTGGCAAAGTATCGGGTGTTGAAGTTCCTCTATTTGAAGCAACAATTCCATACGAAATCCTTCTCAGCGACCTTAACAGACAGCTTCTAATAAATCTTAAATCTGATCGTGAGATGGTAGATAAATATCCGGGCTTGAAGGTTGGTAGTATTGAAGCACCTAATAACAACGCAGGTAACTGGGAATAATAATGCCTGTAATTGTCAACAAACAGCTGGAGCTGGATAAGACAATTCAATACAGATTATCCATTCAAGCAGACTTGAATGGATTTTCTTTTTCAATTGTCAACGATTTGCAGAAGAAGTGCCACTTCCTCTACCAGTCAGATTTTGCCTTTATTGAAGATCCGGATACGTATAATGTAGCCATCTACAAGATGATAAAATCCTTTCCGCTTCTCTCTAAAAAGTTTGCATCAACTGACGTTATTATAAACACTCATAAATTCACTGCAATACCGCTAAGTAATTTTAAAAGTGAAGACGCAGGGCTTATACTTGGACAACTCCACTTTTTGGAAGAGTTGGATGAAGTTGATATTATTATTGACGAGCCGCAAGAAATGGCTCTTCTCTTTGCCGTAAACAGCACCCTGCTCAACACTATTAAAACAATTCAGCCGGACTTCAAAGTTGCTCCCTCAATCTACCCATTTATTAAGAACAACAAGTTCTTCCCGGACAACAACAAAATATTTGCACAATATCACAAAGGACACGTACATATAATAATCACAAACAGCTCCAAAATGCTATTCTGCAATTCATTCCCTGCACTTCAATTTAACACAGCTCTATACTATATAATGCTGGCTGTTAAACAAACCGAGATAAAGCAAGAGGATACAGCCATTATACTCTCGGGAAATTTCAGAGAGGAGGATTCATTCAGCCTTACAAAATTTTTCCCACGGATAAAATTCTTCAGACATCCATCAATTCTTTTGGGAGGCTCTGAACTAGAAATGAAATATGCATCAATGATGTTTCCATTATGAGGATAATCTCCGGTGATTTAAAGGGAAAGCAGTTTACACCCCCTGCAGGTTACAAGGCAAGACCCACAACTGACTTTGCAAAAGAGGGACTTTTCAATATCCTGGCAAATCAGTACGACTTCCCAGAGATATCACTTCTTGATCTATTTTCAGGAACAGGTAGTATCTCATTTGAATTTGCATCAAGAGGATGCAAGGAGATAACTGCCGTTGAGATGAACCCTCTGCACTACTCATTTATTAAAAGCACAATATCAAAGCTTGGCCTTGATGGAGTACAGGTTCTGAGAAATAATGTTTTTGACTTCCTCTCAATATGTAGAAAGAGTTATGACATTATATTTGCAGATCCTCCATATGATATTGCCGGGCTAGAGAATATTCCTGATAAAATACTCTCCTATCCCATTCTAAAGGAAGATGGACTGCTGATTTTCGAGCACCCTGCCGCAATTAACTTTAAATCTAATCCTCGCTTTATCAAGGAGAAAAAATATGGCAATGTCCATTTTTCGTTTTTCTCAAATAAAATAGAGGACAAAAAGGATTAAAAATTTTGCAAATATTAAAAACATATCTATCTTTGCAATCCCAATTGAAACACAAACGGTGTGGTAGTTCAGCTGGTTAGAATACCTGCCTGTCACGCAGGGGGTCGCGGGTTCGAGTCCCGTCCATACCGC
>JAQVRQ010000029.1 GCA_028700975.1 Bacteroidales bacterium
GCAACCCTTCTTCACGACGATGTCGCAGATGACTCAATATATAGAAGAGGAAAGGAGACAGTTCAGTCTAGGTTCAATCCGGCTGCCTCTGTACTTACCGGAGATTATTGGCTAGCACGCGCCCTAACACTTATTGTTAACGAGAGAGATATGAGTGTGATGGGTTATTTTACAAAAGCAGTTCAGGAGCTATCTGAAGGAGAGCTTTTTCAGATGCAGAAAGCAACCACTCTTGATACAACTGAAGCGGATTATTATAAAATTATTGCCCAGAAAACATCAAGCCTTTTTATTGCTGCTGTTCAGAGTGCTGTCTCAACTATGGATGCAGATGAGAGGGTTCTTGAAAATATGGGGAGGTATGCTTACCATTTAGGATTGGCCTTTCAGATAAAAGATGATATTTTTGATTATACACCTAAGTTAAATACAGGAAAACCTGCTGGAGGTGATATAATGGAGAAGAAGCTTACTCTTCCTCTTATTGTGGCACTTAATAGAGCCAGTATTGATGAGAGAGAGAAGATGCTTGAGGCTGTTAAATCAGCTGGCCCTGATGATTTTGAGCTGGTTACAAAGGCCTTTGCATTAGTTGAAAAATATAGTGGAAAACAGATTGCCCAGGAGGCTCTTGATGAGCAGTGCAAAAAAGCACTAGAGTGTCTGGAGGTTTTGCCGGACAACTTATACAAAAAGCATCTTATTACTCTTACAAAATATATGGGAAGTAGAGAAAGCTAATGACTATTTTGAGCTGAAGAGCTCTTTATGTGCTATCTCCAGTTGATTCCAAAAATCTTCTCCAAAAGCAAAAATAAGGGGTTCCCGTAAAAATTGATAAACGGGAATCCCCTCTTTTTTACCCTTTATGAATGCATCTTTACAGATGTGCCATTCGTGTAAATTTAGTGCGTACATTCCGTTTGAAAGCTTTGACACTCTTATTGGATATAACCAGCAAGAGAGAGGCTTTCTAAATGTACTATCTTTTTTATTGTATGCGACTTCAATTCCGCAAAAACAGTTCCCTGCGCTGTCAAATTGAGTGTATGCACACTCCTCTCCCTCTATCAGCGGGGTTACCAGGTCACCATCAGAATCCAGAACGTAGGGACCCTGCTCCTCGATAGAGCGAATCCCTTCCGGTCTGAGATGTTTTTTAATATTGTTGTATTGCTCTGTTAGAATATTGCACTCGCCCTTTTCCAGAGGTGCACCGCTATCTCCAATTATGCAGCATACACCGTGACAAACAGGGTAGTCACACATAAATTTCTCGGTGAGAATTGCGGAGGATACAAGGTAATTGCCAATTTCTATAACAGGGGTCATACAATACAAAAGTGTTTGCTTATTTATTATTTTACGTCAGCTGCTTTGCCGTTCATAACAACCTCTATTTGGTTGCCTTGAGTAAGTGTTTGCTTGATGAAGTTTGTTACTTTCTCAGGTGTAATTCCCTTAAGAACGCTCTCGTATGTTGAGTGCATATCCTTTCCAAGCATAAAGCGGGTGTTGATAATTCCCAGCCAGTATCCGTTTTCGCGAAGATTCTGGGTGTATGTTTTTTGCATATACTCCATAATCTTTGAGAAATCTTCAGCTGATACTCCGCTCTCCATAATACCTGCTATCTCCTTGTGAGCTCTGTTGAGAAGTCTCTCTCTGAGCGCAACATCTGTATCAAAGCCAAACAAGAACATAAAGCTATCTTCCGGATAGTAATCTACTGACATATTCACACCAACTCCATATGTTCCACCTTCATCCTCTCTGATTGAGCGTGTGAATACCAGGTCAAACACCTGCTTGGTCATACTGGCAAGGATAGTGTTTTCAATAGTATAAGGTAGTTTGCCGGAAAAGATAGTATAAACAGTTGCTTTAGGTGTCTGCATCTCTTTTTCAAAATGATTAACAACCTTACCTTTTACAGGTGTTAAACCAACGTTTGCCCAATTCTCCTTCTGGCTCTTATTTGAAGGGAGAGACGCAATATATGTCTCAACAAGTGGCTTCAGTATGTTTTCGTCTACATTACCAACAAATGTAAATACAAAGTCTGCTGCATTTGCAAATCTCTCACGATAAAGCTCCAGTGCTTTAGCGTAGTCAATTTTGTCAAGCATCTCCAGAGTCATTCTGTTTGCATAAGGGTTGTTGTTGTAAAGAACCTTGGTAAGCGTATCAGAGAATGCAACCATCGGCTGAGCCTCCATATTTTCAATCTGGGCTCTCATCCTTCCAACATAGGCTTTAAATGCATCCTGATCTTCTCTTACATCTGTGAAGTTCAAATAGAGGAGTTGCATAAATGTCTCAATATCCTTTGGAGTTGAAGATCCGTTGATGGACTCGCTCTGAATTGCAATATTTGGTCTAACTGAAACATTTTTGCCTGCAAGCACTTTCCGTAGATCTGTAACATTATATTTACCAAGGCCACCGGATGTTGCAACAGTTGTAAGATCTTTGGCATTGATAATGTTATCTTTTTCTATAAGTGAAAGTCCACCTTTTGAGGTTGCTGCAAAAACAATCTGATCCTCTTTAAAGTCGGTCTTTTTAATTACAACAGTTGCTCCGTTTGAAAGATTCCAAACTATTGAGTTGCTCATTGGCTCTTTAAGTTCGGAAAGAACCTTTCCGGCAGCAGGTGCAATTGGCACCAATGGCTCGTTTGAAACTGTCTCTTCGTATGCTGTTACCTCTTCTGCTTTTGCAGAGGTAAATGTTGCTAGAATCTCCTCTTTCGTTGGTTTTGCAAGCCCATCTTTATCTGGCATCATTACAGCTATGGCAATATTTTCATCTCTTGGAAGACTCTTGGCATACTGATTGATTTGATCGATAGGAATGTTAGGAGTAACCTGCTGCATCATTGCATATTGGGTTTCAATTCCCGGATATGCTTCGCCTGTAAGGAAGTGGTTAAGAACATTACTTACATAGTAACTATTCTTTTGTTTCTCTCTTTCGTTGTATGTCTGCTCCAATCTGCTCATATATGTTGCCTTCGCACGCTCATACTCAGAAGCAGTGAATCCGTGTCTTTTAACACGCTCTGCTTCGTTTGTAAGTACAGTAAGGGCCTCTTTTATCTTACCCTCTTTTGCACTTGCGCTAAAGCTAAGCGCATCTTTTGTCTGAGCCACAATGAATCCACCATAACCTGCGTATGCAGATGTAAATGGAGAATCTGGTTTTTGAGCAATTTCATTTAATCTTGCAGAGAGCATATTAGAAACAACTCCATTCATAAACTCCATTATGATACCTACAGCAGTTCCTCTCATCTCTACTGGAAGAACGTCGTGTTTGTACATAAGCATAATCTCTGTTGTGCTAGCTTCACGGTCAGATGCAATTCCTATTACCGGCTCCTTGGTGTCAGGTACAGGAAGTTGAATTCTCTCAGCTGGATTTTCCGGCTTAGGGATAGCTCCAAATAGAGTTTTAATCTGATTCTCAATTGCATCCGGATCAATGTCTCCCACAATTATGATTCCCTGGTTATCCGGGCGATACCATTTGTGATAGTAATCTCGCAGCTCTTTATAAGAGAAGTTATTTATAACATCAATTAAGCCAATTGGAAGTCTGTGTGCATATCTGCTATCCGGCATTATCTCAGGAAAAACCTTTTCGTACATTCTTAGAAATGCACTGCTACTTGTTCTGAACTCCTCTCTAATTACACCCCTCTCTTCGTCAATATCTTTATCTGTAAGAGAGATGGCACAAGCCCAATCTCTTAATATTAGCATACAGGAGTCAATAATACCCTGTCTTTTAACCGGAACATTAGATATATTGTATACTGTTTGGTCAAAAGATGTATATGCATTTAGGTTTGCTCCAAATTTCACCCCTATTGTCTCAAGGTATGAAATGACGCCGTTGCCCGGAAAGTTTTCAGTACCATTGAAAGCCATATGCTCTAAAAAGTGAGCAAGGCCTCTCTGATTCTCTTCCTCCAGGATTGAGCCAACCTTCTGGGCTATATAAAATTCTGCCTGACCTTTTGGTTCGTTGTTTTGGACTATGAAATATGTAAGTCCGTTTTCCAATACACCTGAACGCACTTTTGCGTCGAGGGGTAGTTTCTGGGGCATCTGTGCAATAGCCGATATAGCCATAAAGAGTGCCGCCAATGAAGTTAAAAATCTTTTCATTTGCAGTTGATTTGTTTTTTAAAATAAGCAATCACAAATGTATCAAATATTTTGCATCGTTCCTTAGATTTTTTTATTTTTGCGAGAATCGTAATTAAAAAACTAACTGATGAAACAATTCAAGACATTTTTGGCAATTTGTGCAGTGGCACTGTTGTCTGCCGGTAATATTCAGGCACAAGACCTTGCAGCCGCAACGGAAACCTATAATGCAGCAGCAACCTCTTTGAACGATGGCAACTACATCTCTGCATTGGAAAATTTTGGCAAAGCGCTTAAAATGCTTGAGGGACTAGGTGAAGAGGGAGAGACAATGCTTGCTGAAGCTAAGAGCATCATTCCTCAAATTCACCTTAGATATGGTAAAGAACTTGCAGCGGCAAAAGACATTGACAATGCTGTAATTCAGCTTAAAAAAGCTATTGAAACAGGCAAAAATTATTCGGTTGCCGACGTTGTAGCAGAGGCTACAGATCTCCTTCCTCAAGTGTTGATGGCAGATGCAAATGCTCTTTTAAATGAGGGTAAATTTGCTGAAGCTGTAGTTGAGTATAATAAGGTGATTAAGGCAGATCCGGAAAATGGAACAGCCTATTTAAGAATTGGTATGGCTCAGAGCAGGCTTAGTAAAGAGGCTGAGGCTGTTGCTGCATTTGAGAAGGCAATTGAGCTAGGAGAAAAGGCTAATGCTTCAAGACAACTATCAGTAATATATTTAAAGAAGTCAGCTGCTCTTTTGGGTGCTAAAAACTGGGCCGGAGTTTTTGAAAATGCTCAAAAGTCAAACGAATATAATGAGAGTGGACAATCATTGAAACTAATGGGTCTTTCAGCTGTACAACTGAAAAAATTTGATGCAGCAATTGAGGCTCTTGAGAAGTACTTTGCAATGAATAACAATGCAAAGGATAAATCTTCTACTCTTTATAATTTGGCGGCAGCATATGAAGGCAAAGGAAACAATGCAAAGGCTTGTGGATATTACAAACAAATTCTTACAGATCCTACTTACAAGCAGATTGCAGAATACAAAGTGAAAACACAACTTAAGTGCAATTAAGGAGAGAAATTGAACTGCTGGCTCCAGCCAGAAATTTAGAAATCGGCATTGCAGCAACAGATTGCGGTGCCGATTCTCTCTATATTGCCGGTCCGGCTTTTGGGGCCAGAGAGGCTGCCGGCAATTCAATTAAAGATATTGAACAGCTTACAAAATATGCATCTCGTTTTGGAACCAAGGTCTATCTTGTTCTAAATACAATTCTTTACGATAATGAAATCAGGGAGGCCGAGAGAATTGCCAGAGAGGCTTGGGAGGCTGGATGTTCAGCTTTAATTATTCAAGATCTTGGTCTGTTAAAGGCCGATATGCCGCCTCTACCCCTTTTTGCCTCAACCCAAACAAATATCAGAAGTGTAGAGCAGGCTAGAATACTTGAGGATTTGGGGTTCAGCAGGCTTATCCTGGCCAGAGAGTTGTCTCTTAAACAGATTGAAGAGATAAGAGCAAGTACAAATGTTGAGCTGGAGAGCTTTATTCACGGAGCACTTTGTGTATCATACAGTGGACAGTGTTATATAAGTGAGAGAATTGCCGGACGAAGTGCAAACAGAGGAGCCTGTGTTCAGGCTTGTCGCTCCAGATATAGTCTTGAAGATTCCAAGGGTAATATTTTAATAAAAGATAAGCCTCTCCTCTCGCTTAAGGACCTTAATTTAGGCGAGTATATTCCTCAGCTGGTTTCAGCAGGAGTCTCCTCATTTAAGGTGGAGGGAAGGTTGAAAAATATCTCTTATATTAAAAATGTTGTAAGGTACTACAGGTCACTAATTGATAAATATCTAGAACTGGATGATACTTTTTCAGCCTCTTCTTACGGAAGATTGTACGGAGGTTTTACTCCAAGACCGGAAAATACATTTAACAGGGGATATACGAATCTCTTTGTCGACGGAAAGCGTGGTGAGTGGAACAGTGGGGAAATAGCAAAGGCATCCGGAGAGCTTGTGGGAAGGGTGAAAAGGATTTTTCCGGAGGGGGCAAGCTCCTCCAAAATTGAGCTGGACTCTTTTGTTAGGTTGGAGAACGGAGACGGAATCTGTTTTACAGATAGTAAGGGCGAGGTTTTGGGGACAAGGGTAAATGTCGCATCTCCCGGTTCCATAACTATCAATGACCGTCCAGGTATAACCCCCGGAACCAATATCTACAGAAACTATAACAGACTCTTTGAAAAAGAGCTAGAGAATAATATGCCAAGAAGGCTAATTGATGTAAAAATTGATATAGAAGCCGGATTGTCTGCTTTGGTTGCAACAGCCAAGTGTGAAGATGGTATTTCTGCCCAGATTGAGATGAGCGGACCTTTTGAAGTTGCTAAGAATAATGATAGGGCTAGAGATACAATAATTAATCAACTCTCAAAGAGTTGGGGTATATATCTTTTCAAAGCAGAGCTAAAAGAGAGTAAAGATTTGCCATTTCTTCAAACATCTCTCCTCAATGGAGTAAGAAGAGATTTGGCTGATAAACTTGATAAATTAAGGGATGAGAAGTGGAGTATTTCTCTATCTCAATCTTCCAAAATGGATAAGAACAATGAGCCAAAGAGTGACTTTCCAACACCTTTTGCAGGGCAAAGGCTCTCATATCTTGTGAATTCATCAAATTCACTCTCAGATAAATTATACAAAGAGTTGGGAGCAGACTCTGTTCAGAGAGCATTTGAAATTGAGCCTCCTGCTGAGGTGGAACTTATGAGGTGTAAATATTGTATCAAGTACGAGATTGGCAAATGCCCTGCAGAGGGTTTCAAAGGCAAAATGGATGAGCCTCTTTACCTTGCAAATGGTGGAAGGCGGTTCAGACTCGGTTTTGACTGTGGTAAGTGTGAAATGGTTATCTTTGGATAAATTTTTATCAATGAGGTTCTCTGATGTAATTGGTTTGGAAAACATAAAGAGCGAACTTGCTGGAATTGCAGATTCCGGCAGAATACCTCACGCTATGCTATTTACTGAGGATGCAGGCTCGGGAGCACTTCCTCTGCTTCTATCATTTATTCAGTATATATCTTGTAAAAACAGAGCCGATGGAGACTCTTGCGGTAAATGCCCCTCTTGCAGTAAAATTTCAAAAATGGTCCATCCGGATCTCCATTTTGTTTTTCCTGTCTCAGCTACTTCGTCCGGAGGATCAAAGCAGACCAGCGACAATTTTATATCGGTATGGAGAAGCGCAATATTAAACAATCCATATATTACTGAGCAGCAGTTTAATGAGGCTTGTGGCGTTGAGAATAAACTTGGTAGAATTTCGGTTGCAGAGGCCTCTTCAATATTCAAGAAACTAACAATGACCTCATTTGAAGGGGGCAATAAATATATGGTCATATGGCTTCCTGAGAGGATGAATCAGGAGACCTCAAACAAGCTTCTTAAGCTTCTAGAGGAGCCTCCTGCAAACACCTATCTCTTTCTTGTGAGCCAGTCTCCTGAAAGGGTCCTGCTTACAATTCAATCAAGATGCAGGCTATTAAGGGTGCCTCCTATAGATCCAAGTTCTCTAGCATTATATTTGAAAAACAGCTTCTCTTTTAATGAGGATGAAGCACTCCTCTGGGCCAGAATTTCTGGTGGAAGTCTTAGCAAAGCAACTTCATTAATATCTGAATCTCTTGAACATAGCAAAAATGATGAACTGGCTGAGATGTTGATAAACTCCTCTTTGTCAAAAGATCTAAGCGGAGTGATAAGAGTATGGGAAGAGGTTGCTCAATTTACAAGAGAGAGTCAGCTTGGTTTTTGCAGAACTTTGCTGGAGAGTATACGGAGAATTTATATGATCAGTATTGGTGCAGATGATATCTCATTTATTCCCGGAATGAGAAGAGAAATCTATACTCAGTGGGCGAAAAAAGTTAATCCCACATTCTTTCAAAGAGGCGCCGACCTTGTAAACGGAGCAATGGCTGACATAGAGAGGAATGTAAATCCAAAGTATATTTTTGCAGACCTTGGTAACCGCTTTTTTCTAACTTTGTAGCAATTATGGATACTAATAATATTAAATATGACTGCACCAGGGGAACTACATCTCATCGTTCAGATGAGGGTGAACTTGACTGTTGCTTCAACGGAGGGTGCTGTAAACTAAGTGTTTTTGACTGGCTTTGTGGGATTACAGATTCTGATAGTGCTGAGATATATGAGGTGAGATTCAAAAACACAAGAAAACTATATTACAGAAATGAATCTGGTAACTCTCTTTCAGTAGGTGATATAGTTGTTGTGGAGGCCACAAATGGTCACGACGTGGGACTTGTTACGCTTAAGGGACCTGTTATAGGAAAGCAACTTAAGAGGCATAATATAGATAAAGCTACATACGATTTCAAAAAAATATACAGAAAAGCAAGAGTTTTGGATATCGAGAGATGGCAGGAGGCAATTGCAAGAGAGCATAAGACAATGATCCGATCAAGACAAATTGCTGCTCAGCTTGAATTGAATATGAAAATTGGCGATGTGGAGTTTCAGGGAGATGGAACCAAAGCTATATTCTATTACATTGCAGATGAGAGAGTAGACTTCCGCCAGCTCATAAGAAATTTTGCAGAGGAGTTTAGGATAAGGGTGGAGATGAAGCAGATTGGGGCTCGCCAGGAGGCCGGACTTATTGGAGGGATAGGAGTGTGCGGTCAGGAGCTATGTTGTTCACGATATATGTCGGACTTCCAGTCAATAACTACACAAGCTGCGAGAAGTCAGGATCTATCTTTGAATCCTCAAAAACTGGCAGGTCAGTGTAGCAAACTTAAGTGCTGTATTAATTATGAGGCTGCTACATATCTTGATGCCCAGACAAATATGCCGTATGTCAGAGAGCCTCTCGACACAGAGGACGGACCAGCTTTTCTTGTCAAGACAGATACATTAAAGGGTATTATGTGGTTCTCTTATGAGCACAATAGTATGACAAATATGTTCCCTGTAGAGGCTCAACGGGTTAAAGAGATTCTAAGGATGAACTCCAGAGGGGTTAAATGTGAGAGTCTTATGCCTGTTGCTCAGGAAAAATCACCAGAGTTTGTAACTGCTGTAGGAGATGATAGTATTACAAGATTTGATGACAGGAGTAAGATTAACACTAAGCGTAAAAAGAGTAAACGCCCTCTTCGCAAAAACACAAACGGAAATAATAATCAAAGCTAAGGTGAACAGATGGCTTATTCTGCTCATTTCTCTCACGCTCTTTTCATCTTGCGGTAAGAGGGAGGGGGCTTTTCTTGAGTACAGAGTGCCATCTGAAGATACTTTAACTATGTATGATATTGATGTTTATGCAAGATTGCACTCATCATCTAATGCGACTAATATATCATCGGTCATAAGAGTTGTTTCACCCGGAGGAGAGAAATATTCAGATACACTTAATCTCAAACTTGGCCACGAAAGTGAAAAGGGTAGCTTTGCAAGGTCCGGCATATGGAGGGATTATAGATGGAGTTACAGAAGGGGTGTGCCTCTTCCGGAAAAGGGGACCTGGTATATAAGGGTTGATTCCCATCCGCAAACAGATAAGATTGAGGGGTTGGTAGAGTTTGGTTTAATATTTATTAAAAAGTAGTTTTTATTCATATTTATGGGAAAGGATAAGCTGAAAAGGTTTGAGGAGAATAAAACTTTTAAATCTCTTTTTCAACCTGAATTTGAGGAGGTCTTTAGAAAGGACTATCATATGAAAGGGAGATGGCACAAGGAGTATTTTAGGAATGATAACCCTTTGGTTCTTGAGTTAGGTTGTGGCAGAGGTGAATATACGGTTGATCTGGCAAGAAGATATCCAAATAAAAATTTTATTGGAGTTGATATAAAGGGAGCCAGATTGTGGAGAGGTGCAAGGAGCGTTACGGAGGAGAATCTAACCAATGCCGCTTTTTTAAGAACAAGAATAGAATTTATTGAGTGGCTTTTTGCAGAGGGTGAGGTTGCAGAAATATGGATAACCTTTGCAGATCCGCAAATAAGAAGAGATAATAAAAGACTCACGGCTCCAATGTTTCTTGAGAGATATAAGAAATTCCTTATCCCCGGAGGTATAATACATCTTAAGACTGACAGCCCATATCTTCACGAATACACCTCTGCCCTTGTAGAGAAGAACAATCTTGAGGTAGTTAGTATAATTAAGGATGTTTATGGTTCTATTGCTAGTGGTGACATCCCTGTGGAGTTGGCTGGCTTACTTTCGATAAAAACTCACTATGAAGAGCAGTTTATTGCTCAGGGGCATCCAATTACCTATCTCAGTTTTAAATTGACTAGTGATAAAAAAATAGTGGCCCCGGAGTGGGACCACGATAAATATCCAAGATAGAATCTTTTCTCTTTACAGAGTTGTATTAATCCTCTTTTCTGTCGTCTCTTACGTGCCACTCTATTGTTCTGGCAAGTTTATAGATGTCTTTTCTAAGTCCCTCCAAAATAATGGGATTGTCAGAGATATGCAAAGTGATTTTGTCCTCGAACATCCTCATTAGCCTTAAAAAAGGTGACTTGTGTTTGAAAACAATAAATTCTCTGGTTTCTGAAGCAACTGTATATTTGCTGTTAGCAAAAATATCAAGAATTTTCTCACGATCATTTTCAAATCCGTTGTTTAGATATACTCTCTTTTTGGCGAATCCAAAAAATGGATATATAAGGGATATAACTACAAAGAAGACTATCAGTTGCAACTCAGTTCCGGGGCGGAAAAGATTTTTGTAATCAAACCCGTTTGAAGATGTCAAAGAGAATATCGCAACAATAAGGAGAAACACAATTCCTAGATAAATTGCGTATTTGATGACTCTGATTAAATACTGCTTTAAGTTAAAACCTGCCATTGTGGTGTTAATATTATTGTTTATATTAAGACAAAGCTACTAAAAATTTCTATTTTTGTAACTGGAGTTATTATTAACAAGAAATATCAACATTATGGAAAATGAAAAGAAACTGAAAACCATCGTTATTGTTTTGGCGGCCGTTGCCGTTGTTCTAGCTGGCGTGCTTGGATGGCTTTGGATTGAGAGGAATGGTGTTATTGACGACCTTAACGTTGAGAAGACAAAACTTACAAGTGAAATGGTCCAGTTGCAATCTGACTATGATGGCTTATCATCAAATAACGACTCCCTTAATGTGCAGTTGACCGTAGAGAGGGAGAAGGTGGCTCAACTTATTGAGCGTGTCAAAAAAACAGAGGCAACAAACAGATCTAAACTCAGGGAGTATGAGAGAGAACTCGGTACTCTAAGGAGTATAATGAGAGGGTATATTAAACAGATAGACTCTCTAAATACACTAAATATATCTCTAAGGCACGAAGCAACACAGGCAAGAAGTGAAGCTAAAGAGAGTAAAGAGAAATTTCAAGAGCTTCAATCTACGACAGATGAGTATGCTCGACAAGTTCAAATTGGTTCTATTGTAAAGGGAAGGGGAGTAGAGCTTACAGCTATTAATTCATCAAATAAAGATACCGACAGAAGCAGCAGAGCTAAAAAACTCCGTACCTGTCTTAGTCTTGTAGAGAATTCAATCGCAGAAAAGGGTCCAAGAAGGGTTTTCGTTAGAATTACCGGACCGGATGGAATCCTCTTAACCTCCGGATATGAACAGATCTTCACTTTCAATGGAGAGCAGATGATTTACTCTGCCTCACGAGAGGTTGATTATCAAGGAGAGGAGATTGAGATTTGTATTTTCTACCAGGGTAATCCGCCGTATTTGAAGGGGCTTTACTCTGTAGAGGTATACACTGAAGAGACAAAGCTAGGCTCAGGCGAGCTTCAGCTCAGATAGCAAATCTTTTGGCCGGAATATATATACACATTCCTTTTTGTTCTCAGTTCTGCACATACTGTGATTTTTACTCCGTTAAGAGTGGAAAAAGAGGGGATGATTTTCTGAGTGCACTTTTACTGGAATCTAAAGAGAGAAGAGAATTTTTCCGGGGGATTAATGAATCTCCCGGTACTCTCTATTTTGGTGGAGGGACTCCCTCTCTAATTGATCCTCTTGCTCTTGGAGAGATTGCAGCATCTATTTGCCAAAACCACGGACACCCTGCGCCAGATAAACTTGATGAGTTTACAGTTGAGGTTAACCCGGATGATGCAACACCCATTTATCTTAAGAACCTATACTCGTCCGGAGTAAGAAGGCTTAGTATGGGAGTGCAGTCTTTTGTTGATTCGCATCTTCGCTGGATGAATCGCAGACACAATGCCAATAAAGCAATTGAGGCATTTCATAATGCAAGAGAGGCTGGATTCTCAAATATTAGCATTGACCTGATATTTGGGTTTGAATTATTGACTATGGATGAGTGGCGGTATAATCTTCAAACAGCTGTAGCACTTAACCCGGAACACATATCATCTTATCAGCTAAGTATTGAGCCGGGAACCAAGCTTGGTAGGGAGTACGCAAAGGGTCTCTACTCCCCTACTGAGGATGATACCTCTTATCTTCAATACACCAGATTACAGAAGAGCCTTGAAGAGGCTGGCTTCCTACAGTATGAGGTATCGAGCTTTGCAAAAGAGGGTAGAGAGGCAATACATAACAGCAGCTATTGGGAGAGAACTCCATATCTGGGGTTAGGTCCCGCAGCACACTCCTTTGATGGTCTTAAAAGATATGGAAACAGATCCACTCTTAGCCAATATTTAAAAAGATACTCTCCTGAAGGTATCGAAGCTTCAAAGCAGCCAGGTTACAAGGAGTGTTATATTACAAGTGAAAAACTTGCTGAAAAAGATATATTTAACGAGACACTGATGCTCTCTCTAAGAAGAGTTAATGGAGTTGAAGTAGAGAGGTTGTCAAAATTGTGCCCTTCTGAAAATTATCAATCATTTCTGAAGGATCTTGAGAGGCTCATCTCTTTGGGAGATATTGAATTTATTAACGGGAAAATAAAAATCCCGTCCGGGAAATTATTCCAATCGGACGGGATTATAAGGGAGCTGTTTAGATAACTTTTGGCTAACCTATATAGCCATTAGCTCTGAGGAACGCAGTAGTTGCAATAATCACGAATCCTCCGCAAACTACAGTTGCATATACATAAGAGAGTGCCTTAAGTCTAGGTATCCACTTTTGGTTATTGGCGCCCACAGTGTGAAGAGCACTCCAGAAACCGTGAGTAAGGTGGAACCATAGAGCCACAAACCAAACTATATATGATATGAAAATGAAAGTGTTGCCAAATGTTATATGCATTAAATCGTTAACATTTTCTGCGTGTCCTCCGGTAAATTCGGGTAACTGCATTTTTGCCCAGAAGTGAGAAAGGTGAAACACTAAAAAGCCAAGGACAATTATGCCCAATACAAGCATATTTTTTGATGCCCAAGAGTCTGCCTCTCCTTTGTGAGTGATTGCATATCTCTCTTTACCTCTTGCTTTGTAGTTCATTCTGTTTAGAATGAGTGCATAAATAATGTGTACCGCAAAGCCCGCTGCCAGTATTGGAACCATTGCCACAACCACAGGAGAGCTCATTATTACAATGATAGTGTCAAAAGCATCCGGCCCAAAAAGGTAGGCCGAGTTTGCCAGTAGATGCACCAGAAGAAATAAAATTAAGAATAGTCCCGATATACTCATAACGAGCTTCTTACCAATAGACGAGGTGAAAATGTTTGCCATATTATTTATCTTTTGATTACTCTTTTTA
The DNA here is from genome assembly GCA_028700975.1 of Bacteroidales bacterium. GTDB lineage: Bacteria > Bacteroidota > Bacteroidia > Bacteroidales > UBA932 > Bact-08. Next base: position 13,909 of record JAQVRQ010000029.1, read on the forward strand.
AGCCGCCGCAAAGATAGCCCCTTACTTGGTATTTTCATAATATTTGGCTATTTTTGTTTGATAAATCCCAGCAATGAAATATAAAAGAGTACTGCTCAAATTGAGCGGAGAAAGTTTAGGTGGGCCGGATGGCCAGGGTATAGATGAAGATATGTTTGCTCGCTACGCATCTGAGATAAAAGAGATATCTCTTATGGGAGTTCAGGTAGCTATAGTTATTGGAGGCGGCAATATTTTCAGGGGCCTTTCAGGTGTTAAAAGAGGTTTTGACAGAGTTAAAGGTGATCAAATGGGTATGTTAGCCACAGTTATAAACAGCATAGCTCTTGCAATGTCAATAAAGGGAGCCGGTGTTGAAGCAGAGGTTTTTACATCAACTCCAATGGAGCCTTATGCCAGATATTACGTTAGAGACGCTGCCCTTAAAATTATGGAGGCCGGAGGTGTTGCCATAATTGCGGGAGGTACAGGAAATCCATTTTTTACAACAGATTCGGCCTCGGCCCTGAGAGCTGTAGAGCTTAAGGCAGATGTTCTGCTAAAGGGGACAAGAGTTGATGGAGTTTATGATAGTGACCCTGAGAAGAACTCCAATGCTGTAAAATTTGACACACTATCTTATGATAAAGCATTGGCAGACAATCTTAAAATAATGGACTTAACAGCATTTGCTCTTTGTAAAGAGAATAATATGCCAATAGCTGTTTTTGATATGAACAGAGCGGGAAATCTTGTAGGAATAGTGAAGGGAGAAAATATCGGAACAATAGTTTCGTCTCAATAAACTATCTTTGCAAAAAATCAACTATAAGAATATGGATATAAGCAAACAGAAAGAGGTAACAGATGCGGCCAGGGAAAAAATGCAAAAGGCGTTGCTGCACCTGGAAGAGGAGTTAAAGAGTTACAGGGCGGGTAAAGCAAACCCTGCAGTCTTTAATAATGTTATGGTAGACTACTACGGCACACCTACACCAATACCACAGGTAGCCAGTATAACAACTCCTGATGCCAAAACAATGTTAATCCAGCCTTGGGATAAAAAGATGATCCCTATGATTGAGAAGGCTATTATGGTGGCAAATATTGGTTTTACCCCTTCTAACAATGGAGAGCACGTACGTATTAATGTTCCACCGCTCACGGAGGAGAGGCGGAAAGATCTTGTAAAGCGTGTTAAAGCAGAGGGAGAAAATGCCAAAATTAGCATTAGAAATGCTCGCAGAGATGGAGTTGAACTTCTGAAAAAATATCAGAAAGATGGACTTCCAGAAGATGTTTCTAAGGATGGAGAGAATATCATTCAGAAAGAGACAGATAACTACAACAAAAGAGTTGACGAAATGCTTGTAGTAAAGGAGAAAGAGATTCTTACGGTTTAGAAGTGCTTTTAATAGTAAAAAAAGAAGAGGATGACATATTGTAGCCATCCTCTTCTTTTTTTATTATGTTGTATTACTCTTTTATGGCCTTAATTCCCGGAAGTTCAATTCCTTCAAGGTATTCAAGCATTGCTCCACCACCTGTTGATACATAGCTTACTCTATTTGCAAAACCCATTTGGGTAACAGCTGCAACAGAGTCTCCTCCACCCACTAGTGTAAATGCTCCTTTTGCAGTTACATCGGCAAGTATCTCTGCAATTTTAAGAGTACCGTGAGCAAATTCAGACATCTCAAATACTCCCGCAGGACCGTTCCAAAGAATAGTTTTTGAGGAATTTAGAATCGCCTCCCACTTTTTAAGTGTCTCCGGAGCAGCATCCATCCCCATCCAACCCTCAGGAATATTCATTATATCACATATCTGAGTGTTTGCATCGTTGCTGAATTTATCTGCCACTACAACTGGTCCGTCGTAGAAAATTTTAACTCCTTTTGCTTTTGCCTTTTCAAGTGTAGTGAGCGCTAGTTCCATCTGATCATCTTCACAAAGTGAGCGACCTATATTTCCCCCCTGAGCCTTAGCAAATGTGAAGGCCATTCCGCCACAAATTATCATATTGTCAGCTACATCAAAGAGTTTCTCAATAATTGTAATCTTTGAAGATACTTTAGCACCCCCAATTATAGCTGTTACAGGCTTTTGAGGAGTTTTCAAAACTTTATCTATCGCTGTTATCTCTCCCTCCATTACGTAGCCAAACATCTTGTCATTAGGGAAGTGTTTTGCTATTAGTGCTGTAGAGGCGTGTGCGCGGTGAGCTGTTCCAAAAGCGTCATTGATATAGCAGTCTGCATATGATGCGAGTCTTTTGGTAAACTCCTTTTGTTTCTCCTTAACCTCCGCTTTGGCTGCTTTCTTTACTTCGTCAGATGCATCCTCTGCAACTCCACGTGGCTTACCCTCCTCCTCAGCATAAAAACGAAGGTTCTCAAGAAGCAGAACCTCGCCTGGCTTTAGGTTTTCAGATAGCTCTGATGCCTTATTTCCAATGCAGTCCGGTGCAAATTTGACAGTTGTTCCAAGCTTCTCCTCTATTGCACCAATAATATGCTTAAGAGAGTATTTATCTGTTGGCCCCTTGGGTCTCCCAAGGTGAGACATTATTATTAGTGAACCGCCCTTCTCCAGCACTTTTTTAAGTGTGGGAATGGCTGCGCGGATTCTTGTGTCGTCTGTGATCTGGAACTCCTCGTTAAGTGGCACATTGAAATCTACCCTTACAATTGCTCTCTTTCCAGAAAAGTCGTAACTATCAATCTTTTGCATTTTCGTAAATGTTTAGTGTGTCTTATATCAGGGGGCAAATTTAGAAATATTCTTACAAAAATAGTTACCTTAGGGGCCATATTGAAAACTAAAATTCTTATAAAAGGTGATATTGCTTGAATCCCCAATGGGTTGGAAAGATTACGAATTGTTAGATTCGGGAGAGTTTGAAAAGCTTGAAAGGTTTGGAGATTACATTTTGATAAGACCGGAGCCCAAAGCTTTATGGAAAAAATCTATACCTGCAACAGAGTGGAGCAGAATGGCTCATACCCGTTTTACAACGGGTGCAGGATTTGGCAAAGCCGGCAAAGAGGACTCGGGTACCTGGCATAAGCTTAAACGGATGGATGAACAGTGGCCGGTAGAGTACAGAAAGGGTTCTTTAAGATTCTCTATGAGGATGGGCCTAACATCTTTTAAACACGTTGGTATTTTCCCTGAACAGGCTCCAAACTGGGATTTTATATATAACGAGGTAAAGAGGATTAAAACTGGTATGGGAGGAGCTCCTAAGGTCCTTAATCTATTTGCATACACCGGTGCAGCATCCCTGGCGGCTAAATGCGCCGGAGCAGATGTAACTCATCTTGATTCAGTAAGACAGGTTGTAACCTGGGCTAAAGGGAATATGGAGATGAGTGGGCTTGATAATATTAGATGGGTTATTGAGGATGCATTAAAATTTGTTAAAAGAGAGGCAAAACGGGGGAATCTATATCAAGGTATTATTATGGATCCTCCTGCTTATGGTCACGGTCCGGACGGAGAGAAGTGGAAGTTGGATGAGCTTCTTTATGAGTTTCTAGCAGAGGTTAATACAATTGTTGATAAGAAGAGAAGCTTTGTTGTTCTCAATCTATATTCAAATGGATACTCCGCAGTACTGGCAGAGACTCTTGTAAATACCTCCTTCGGCTTAAAAAAGGATGAGAATGGAAAGAGCCACACTTTAACTTTTGGAGAGCTAATGCTTAAGGATAAATTTGAGAAAGCTTTACCCCTGAGTGTGTTTGTAAGATTGAGTAGATAAATTTTGAGATTATGATAAATTTACTGGCTGTAAACTGGTCGCCTTCACCGGAGATTTTTTCCATAGGACCATTGACATTAAGGTACTATAGTGTACTTTTTGTATCAGGGTTCATAATTGGATATTATATTTTTTCCTGGTTTTTTAAAAGAGAGGGTGTGCCACCCAGGATTCTTGAAAACCTGCTATATACACTTCTGATTGCTACAATGGTAGGTGCTCGACTTGGCCATTGTCTCTTTTATGAGCCAGAATATTACCTTGCCAGACCTATTGAAATTCTTAAAGTGTGGGAAGGGGGACTTGCAAGCCACGGTGGTGCAATTGCTATTCTTATAGCTATGTGGTGGTTTGTAAGGAGGTATGGTCGTAAGTACGATTTTGATTTTCTTTGGATAATGGATAGACTTGGAATTGCTACTGCTCTTGAGGGGATGATGATAAGGCTTGGAAATCTAATGAATTCAGAGATTTATGGTAACCCAACGGATCTGCCTTGGGGATTTATTTTTACTTTAAGAGGAGAGACTGTGGCCAAACATCCAACTCAGTTATATGAGGCTTTTGCATATCTATTGCTCTTCCTTTCTCTAATCTTTATCTACAAAAGATATTTGCCAAAATTAAAGCGTGGTACTCTTTTTAGCATCTTTCTTATTGGTCTTTTTGCAGCTCGTTTCTTTATTGAATTTATAAAAGAGCCTCAAGTGGCATTTGAACAGACAATGTCTCTAAATATGGGACAATGGCTTAGCGTTCCTTTTATATTGGGAGGAATAGGTTTGCTTATTTATAGTATTAGAGTGGGTAAACCGGCAATGATTAAGAAGCAGAACCATACCTATAAAAAATAGAGTCTTCAGCAATCTAGGTGCCTCTCTCCATTTCTCGTCTGACATCTTTCTCCTTGATAGAGTGTCTTTTATCGTATTCGCGTTTACCTTTGGCCAGCGCAATATTTAGTTTTGCATACCCTTTTTCTGAAATGAAGAGCCTTGTAGCTACAATTGTAAGCCCTTTTTCGCGGGAGCCTCTGAAAAGTCTTTTGAGCTCTTTTTTGGTTAGGAGTAATTTCCTATCCCTTCTGGGGTCGTGAACATTAAAACTTCCCCACCAATAGTCAGATATGTGCATATTTTTCACATAGAGCTCTCCGTTAGCAAAATAACAATATGAATCTGCCAGAGAGGCTTTCCCTGCACGAATAGATTTAATCTCCGTGCCGGTAAGAACCACACCTGCAGTAAAGGTCTCCACGAATTCGTAATCAAACGATGACCTTTTGTTTTTAATCTCAATTTTGCTTTTTGCTTTAGGCATAGGAGTGCAAAAATAGTGTAAATTTGTGGAATGAACCAAGATTTGATTTGCATATTGGGTCCCACGGCCTCAGGGAAGACAAGATATGCAGTAAATATGGCATTAGAGAGAGGTGGCGAAATTATATCGGCAGACTCCCGTCAGGTTTACCGGGGGATGGATATTGGAACCGGAAAAGATCTCTCTGAATATGAGGTTGATGGTGTAAAGGTGCCTTATCATCTGATAGATATTGCCGAGCCGGGAAGTAAATATAATATCTTTCAGTACCAAAAAGATTTCAGGGCAGTTTATGACTCAATCCTTTTCAGGGGTAGGCAGCCAATTTTGTGCGGTGGGTCAGGATTATATATTGAATCAGTAACAATGGGATATAATCTGGCTGAGGTCCCACCAAATTCTGAACTTAGAGAGAGACTTGAGGCACTTCCAATGGGTGAGCTTATTGAAATGCTAAAAAGTTATAAGCAACTTCATAATACAACCGATATTGATAGCAAAAAGAGAGCTATCAGAGCTTTAGAGATTGCTATTTTTGATGCCAATAACAATGTAGAAAGATCCGTAAACCCTAAGATTAATACTAGATTTATTGGGATTGATATAAGCCGGGAGGAGCGGATAAGAAGAATAGATAAAAGATTGGATGAGAGATTGGAGCAGGGGATGGTGGAGGAGGTTCAGAGATTGCTCAATTCCGGAATAGATTCTGAAGACCTTATATACTATGGTCTGGAGTATAAGTTTGTCACGTTGTACATACTGGGGAGGCTAACTTTTGATGAGATGAGAAGGTTATTGGCCACGGCAATTCATCAGTTTGCTAAGAGGCAGATGACTTGGTTTAGAGGTATGGAGAGGAGAGGGATTGTTATTGAGTGGGTTAAGAATTAAACTCTTTTAAATTGATATGAAAAATTTGTTTTTTATTGCAGCTTTTGTTGCTGCTGGAATCGCTTGTTCATTAAAGGCAGGAGCAACTGAACTTAAGGATATGAAATATGTGGATGCTCGGTCACTACACATTATTGGAATGCCTTATGAAACGCCGCTTGCAGATTATGCCCGTCTACCGGAGCAACTGAGAGAAGAGCTGAGAGGCTCCCTCGTCTCTCTTGGTGTTAACTCTGCAGGAGTTGCAGTGAGATTCTCTTCTGACAGCCCTGTAATATCTGCAAAATGGAGAGTGAGAAACCATTTTTCTATGAACCATATGCCGGATACAGGAATTAGAGGTCTTGACTTATATGTTCTTGATGGTAATAAATGGAGATATGTTGGTACGGCTAAGCCGGGTGCAAAGGAGAGTATTTCAGCATTCGTTCGTAATGGAGATAATGAACTTAAAGAGTATGTTGCCTATCTGCCTCTTTATGATGGGGTGGAATCGCTTGAGATAGGTGTGGAGCCAGGTTCATTAATTGAGAAACCACGGAATAACTCTTTGACCTCTAATCAGGATAAAAAACCGGTGATTTTCTACGGGACAAGTATAACTCAGGGAGGATGTGCCTCAAGGCCCGGAATGGCTTACCCGGCCATACTTGGAAGGATGATGAACAGGGAGACAATAAATCTCGGCTTTTCAGGAAATGCCAGAATGGATAAGGCAATGGCAAAGGCAATTAATATGGTGGATTTTCATACGCTTGTACTTGATTGCCTTCCAAATATGAGTGCTCAAATGGTAAGGGATAGCGCTGAATATTTTTTGAGATCGATACTTAAGATTAATTCAGAGAAGAGGATAATAATGGTTGAGAACCCTGTTTTCCCAAATTTGTTTTTAGATAAAAATTCGTCTGCTGAGATAGTTGAGGAAAACAGTGAGTGGAGAGCCCTTTATGATAAACTTCGCAGGGAGGGTTTTAAAAACATCAAATATGTTAAGGGAGAGGGGCTTATAGGTGACGATAGCGAGGCTACTGTAGATGCAGTCCACTTAACAGATCTTGGATTTTTACGATTTTCAGAGAGTTTGATAAAGTATCTTAAATAGCTTTTACTATCTATTCGGTATAAAGAGTGTACGGAGCACCTGTGCTTGATGGATATTGGAAAACTCTCAAATCGAATGCAGTTACAACTGCCATTATATGGTCAAAAATATCTGATTGAACATTTTCATAGTAAACCCAATCTTTATTTCTTATAAAGAAGTAGAGTTCAAGAGGGATTCCTTTTTCGTTAGGCTGTAGTTGTCTTACCATTGTGGTCATCTCGTGGTTTACCTCCGGATGGTTTTCAATATATTTCTGTATATAGGCTCTGAAAATACCTATGTTTGTTTGCCTGCGGCCGTTAACGAGCATTGAGTTGTCTGTTTTGTTTTTCTCGTTATAGTTGCGGATTATCTCCTCAGTGGAGTCTATGTACTCTGTTAGGTATTGTATCTTTCTAAACTTGTCAAGCATCTCAGAAGTGCAGAATTTTATGCTGGTCATATCAATAATAATAGACCTCTTTATTCTTCTTCCTCCGGACTCCTGCATTCCTCTCCAATTCTGGAATGATTCACTAACTAAAGCATATGGGGGAACCGTTGTGATGGTATTGTCAAAATTTCTAACCTTAACAGAGTAGAGGCTGACCTCTTCGACATTGCCGTCAGCTCCGTATTTTGGAACGGTTATCCAGTCTCCTTGTCTTAACATATCATTTGAAGAGAGTTGCCACCCTGAAACAAAACCGAGAATGGTGTCCTTGAAAACCAAAATTATAATTGCCATTGATGCTCCAAGTCCGGCAAAAAGAGTAGCAAAAGATGTGTCAAGTAGTATGCTTAAAAGAGATATTGCCCCTATAAAGAAGGCTAGTACGGAGATTATCTGAAAAATAATCTGAACAGGCTTATTTGCATAGTCTTCAGATTTGGAATAGGCCTTGCTCATTGCTTTGGAGGCAACGTGGATAGCCTTGATTATGACGAAAACTATGTATATAAGTGCACCCTTTTCAAATAGGTTTATCCAGAACAGAGACTTAAGAGCTATGGGCGTACTTAGGTAGAACACTATTGCCGGGAAAATATGGGCAATTTGTCTAAAGACACCCTCTTCAACAAATATGTCGTCCCACTTATTTTTAGTGAATTTGACTAGTTTACCCACCACCTTGTGTAAAATAAATCTTGTAATAAGGTCTAATCCGTACGCAATGAGGAAAAGAAGAGACATTGAAATAATCTCATCCAGCCACTCTGCAAGTGTAGGGGATATACCCCACTTTATAAGCAGAGAGTTAATTCCGTCTACCACTCCAAATAGTGCAGTAGCCCTAGTGGTTATTTCGTTTTCTAGCATATTGATTTTGGCAAAATTTAAAGCAAAGATACAAAATGGGAGGTAATAAATGAACCTCTTTATCTGGAAGTAGCTGTTATGCCATTCTCAGCGAAGATCTCAATAGATCTTTGAATTTTTTCAGCAGAGGGCTTATCCATATGTATCTTTTTCGGATTGTATTTACTTCCCATTCTTGAGTGTTTTCCGACTCCAATATTGTGGTAGGGCAATAGCTCAACAGGCCTCCTCTCTGCATCTGGGAGAGAAGAAAGAAATTTTGCGCTCTCTAAAATATTCTCTTCGTTGGCGTTTACACCTTCAATGAGTGGTATTCTAACAATAAAATTGAATCCTTTGTTTGCGAGTAATCTTATATTTGAAAGAATGATTTCATTCCCTACACCGGTATATTTCATATGAAGATTTGAATCCATATGTTTCAGATCTGCCAGTATAAGCTCGCAATTGCCTGCTACCTCTAATAATGTCTCTTCGCTTGCATAAAGGCAAGTATCTACAGCTCTGTGTATTCTTAACTCTCCGCATCTTTTAAGCAGCTCCATTAACATTGTTTTGTGCATCAATGGCTCTCCGCCGCAAAAAGTAACACCCCCTTCGCTCTGGTCAAAGACAATTGTCTCCTT